>JASFUR010000468.1:0-3005 GCA_050050215.1 Gemmatimonadota bacterium | reverse complement strand
CCGACGGACCGGCGGGGCGCCTTCACGTACGACGCATCGTACATCCGCCTGAGAGAGCTCGGCGTCCGTTACCAGATCCCGACGTCGCTGCTCGACTTCGCTCGTGTGGACCGGGCTTCGCTGTCGGTGTCCGCACGCAACCTCTGGTACCTCTGGAAGAAGCAGGAGGACGTCTCCGGCGTTCCGATCCCCTCCCCGGAGGTCGCGAACCCGTCGAGCGAAGGCTCGTTCTCGCTATTCCAGTGGCCACCTCTTTCGACCATCGAAGCCTCGCTTCGGGTCTCCTTCTAGGAGGAGATGATAGATGACTCAGCATACCAAAACGACGACGAGCCGCCCCGGTCTGCTTGCCCGACTGGGTCCCGTGCTCGCCCTATGTGTGGCCGCCGCCGCCTGCGACAGCCTGTTGGACGTCGAGTTGCCCGGCCAGGTGACCGAGGACGCGACGTTCGTGCCGGCTCAGGCGCGTCTGCTCGTGAACTCGGCCATCGCCGACATCGAGTGCGGCCTCTCGGACTTCACGGCGTTCGAGGCAGCGGGCTACGAAGACAACACCACGCGTACCGTCGGGTGGTGGGGCTCGAGATTCGAGCGGGCGGTGACGCCCAATACGGGCAGTACGTGCAGCCCGCAGGAGACGAGCGTGGCCTGGTTCAACCCCATCCACAAAGGACGGTGGATGGCGGAGCAGGTCTACGACCGCTTGACCAACGATTGGGACGTGAGCCAGGTGGCCGATCGTGAGGAGCTGATGGGCACGGCTGCCCTCTATGCGGGCATCGCCTACACGCACTTCGGCGAGTTCTTCTGCGAGGTCATGGCGGATTCCGGTCCGCCCATGACATGGGACGAGGCGCTGGCGGAGGGCGTGAGCTGGTTCGATGAGGCGATCACCCACATCCAGGCCACGTCGGGTGGGGACTACGAGATCGCCACCGACGTGAGCACGAGCGCCTTGCAGATGGCGCACGCTCTCAAGGCCAGGGCGCTCTTCGCCCAGAATACCGCAGCCACGGATGCCCAGGCCGCGGCAGAAGCCGCGATGGTAGACGACGGATTCGAGGCCTATGTGACGCGGGACGCGGGCGGTGAGCGCTCGCGCTGGAACCGTGTCTACAGCGCCCACGTCGGGCTGGGCTGGGTCGTGTTGCTCGGTCCGGTGGACTGGTGGACAGGAACTACGTCGACGATGCCAGCCTTCCTGGGAGGAGGGGCGTGGCCCGCAACGATCCCCTTCACGGGGTATTGGGATCTGGCGATCGACGACACCAACGGCCGTGCGATCTCCGATGCGGGCATGCCACTGACGCTCGCCGACGCCAATACGGTAGCCGACACGCGGGTCCCCGCGGTTCCGGCGGGCGTAGGCGGAATCGGTGCCGGGGGCGGGCCCAACGACTACCCGCAGTGGGAACAGCGCAAGTACACGGGCCTGGGCGACGACTTCAGGCTGGCGAGCTGGGAAGAAGCCCGGCTCATCCAGGCGCTGGTAGAGGGTGGTCAGACCGCCATCGACCTGGTGAACGACATCCGGGACGCCAACGGATTGCCGCAGGTCACGTACCTCACCGGTGCATCACCGGCCGAGGACATCGAGATCATGCTCCTCGAGGAGCTCCGCCGCGATCACTTCCTGGAGGCGGGCCGGTGGTGGAGCGCCAAGCTTCGCTACGACCTCTGGTTCCCGCGGGGCGAGGGTCAGGACCAGTGGAACTTCGGGTACCAGACCGGCGTGCGCATGGTCTACCCGGACTCCGAGTACGAGTTGAACGACAACCTTACCTCGGGCGACCAGGGCTCGTACGGCTGCACACCGAACCAGAACCCGGTGGCGTAGCCCTTCACGTTCACCGAACGAGCCGACGGTAGAGGCTCGCATCGGGGCGGCGCCGCCAAGTCGCGGCGCCGCCCCGACTTCTTTGGCACACGGTGCACTGCGGAAATGCCCGCAAGCCGCCGTCGCGCTTCAGTCGTTCGACCGGCCGGACTTCGTCCGGATGTAGATCGCCCCGTCTACCGAGCCTTGCAGGAAAGCGGTGGCCGGTCCGCGTTCGAGACGGATGTCCCTCACATCGGTTGCCGGGATCTGTCGAAGCAACCTGAGGGCATCACCGAAGCTCCCGGCCAAGCGAGCACCATTGAGGAAGATGATCGGTTCCTCCTGCTCGGCGATGCTGTTCACACCGCGGAGGCGGACCTCCGCGAGCTCGAGTCCCACGATGCCGGAGTTCCTTGTCATGGCAGGCACCTGTCCTGCCAGGAGGTCGGCCGCGGTTCTGGTGTCGGAGAGCCTCCGGGGCGTGGGTCGGCCCGTGACCAGGATGTCGTCCAGGAAGGCAGAGACGCTGGGAAGCAGGAACTGCAGGAATACCACCGTGTCGGAGGTGATCTCCACCTGCTGGACCATCGTCGGGAATCCAGGAGCATCCACACGGACGGTCGCCGGACCCAGTGGGGCGGTGGGGAACGTGAAGGTGCCGTTCTTGCCGCTCAGCGCCTCGAGCTCCGTCCCTAGGAGAGTCACATGGGCAGAGGGTACGGGCACCAGGGTCTCCTCTGCGGCCACCACCCCGGCCAGCAGGGCCGTTTCCTGGGCGTGGACTGATCCGAGGCCGCAGGGGCTCACGATGAGACCCAGGCCGACCAGCAAACCGTTGGACTTCGATGCGAACGTCGGCATGGTGCGTCACACCCCGTTGCGGAGGAACTATGTGATCTATCTACGCCCGTCCGACTCCCCGGGTTTCATGCCGCGAAAGCTGAAGGGAGGAGGCCGAGTCGCGGCCTCCTCCCTTCAGTGCTGCGGACTTCGCCCGGAAATCAGAGCGTGGGCGCCCTGACGGTGACGGTGATGTCGTTGTCCGTGAAGAGGCCGCCATCGTCGGCCCGGCCTCTCAGGATGTACGTCCCCGGCTCGGTGAACGTGACCTCCGTCACCCACCGCCCGTCCTCGGGCAGCTCCGGTGGCACCCAGAACGGCGCCCACGGCGAGTTCGAGAACGGCC
>JASFUR010000467.1:0-3031 GCA_050050215.1 Gemmatimonadota bacterium | reverse complement strand
TCGACCAGCAATGAGGACTTGAGGTCCGAGGGCACCGGGTAGACGGACTGCTTCACGCCCTCCGCCGGTGCGGCCTTGCGTTGGAGCGCGATCATCGCCGGGTTCTGCAAGATCTCACGGGCCAGCGCTTCGATCGCCTTCGGCATCGTCGCGCTGAAGAAGAGCGTCTGCTTGGGGGCCGGCACGTGCTTCAGCACGCGACGGATGTCGGGCAGGAAGCCCATATCGAGCATGCGGTCCGCTTCGTCGAGAATCAGGTGCTCGAGCCCACGGAGTGGCGCGTTGCCACGCTCGAAGTGGTCGAGCAGTCGCCCGGGCGTCGCGGCGATCACGTCGACGCCTTTCCGGAGCGCCCTCTCCTGGGGTCCCATGCCGACGCCCCCGTAGATGGCCGCGGCCGTGAGGTTGGTGTGCCGGGCGAGCTCCCGCATGTCCGCGACGATCTGCAGCGCCAGCTCGCGGGTCGGGGCCAGGACCAGGGCGCGCGTCGTGCCCCGCGGCCGATCGACCAGTTGATGGAGGACCGGGAGCAGGAACGCGGCGGTCTTGCCGCTGCCGGTCTTCGCGCTGGCGAGAAGGTCCCGGCCGTTCAGGGCCGCGGGAATCGCCTGCGATTGAATGGGGGTGGGGCTATCGAAACCCAGGTCGCTGATACCACGGACGAGGGTGGGGTGCAGATTCAGGCCAGAAAAAGCCAAAGGGTGGTCCGGTGAAGAGGCGCTCGGCAGGCCGGCCGGAACATCCGGCTCGATAAGCTGGCGCAGAGTTGAAGCGAGCGACGGCCCTCGGATACGAGGGCGGAAGGTAGGATCCCGCTGGGGAGAAGGTAGCGGAAACGGGGGCCGGGGGGCACCTCGGCGTGCTCCGTACCATGCGATGCCCACGGACCCTCCTCTAGCTGCGAGCCGCGAAGCCGCCGTATTCTTGCCGCTGTATTCTTTCCAGGGAGGGATCATGCGCGGGATCGTGTTGGGTCTGCTGACGGTTGTGATCGCATCGACGACGGCCACGGCGCAGGACGTCGGCACGCCGAGATCGGCCACCTACATCACCAAGGCGCAAATCGACGCCGTCAACGAGCTCCCGGGCACCGACCGGCCCATCAAGGTGGTCAACATCGGGCACGAAAACTTCGCGCTCGGCATCATCAAGCGCGGGTCGGCTCCCTTGGCCCCGCCGGTTCCGGCCGGACCCGCGACGCCGCCGACCGGGGCGAGGGCCCAGCGCGAGCCATGCGGCGTGCAGATGGACGTCCTGCCCGCGGGCGGAACCGCTTCGATGTTCTATCACGAGAACCAGACGGAGGGCTACTACATCACCTCCGGAAGCGGTGTCCTGATGACGGGCGGCTACGTCGTGAACGGGCGGCGCGGGCTCTCCCCGGACCTGAACGGCCCCACGTGCGGCGGCGGCGTCACGTTCGGCGACATCACCAAGCAGGTGGTGCACGAGGGTGACATCGTCGTGATCCCGGCCGGCGTCCCGCACGGGTGGACGGACATCCCGGACCACGTGGAGTACCTGAGCTTCCGGCCTTCGCCGGGGATTTTGACGGCGGGGTGGACGAGTCCGGCGATCGAGGACTAGTTGCCATGAACAGGTAGCACCTGCTCAAGCGCTTCATGGGTCGGTCTGCGGCCCGCCGCTCCCACGACGGTCCAGTCGTTTCCTTGCGGTCGTTCTGACCGGAGGACTACTTAGACCGTCGCGCAGGGCCTACCGCCTCCGGCTCACGCCTAGATGCTCAACTACATCTGGTCAGCCCTCATCGTCTTGAGCCTGGTCTTTGCCCTCTGGACCGACTTGGGCGACCTGGCAGCCGACCGCTACCGCAACGGCCAGGCCTTGCCGGTGGCGGTCGTCGTCCCGAACGACTACGAGCCCGACACCCGCGCGGTCCCGGTCACCATCGAGATCGACCCGGCGGGCTACCGGACCTTCTACGGCACGGACTCCGTGCCCCCGCAGGCCACCTACGAGGGCACCCTCGTCCAGACGGCCGAGGGCCGTCAGCTCCGGTTCACGAACACCGACGCCCTTCCCGAGCCGCTCGCCACCATTCAGACGGTCTCTCAGTCCAACGACGGGGAGCTCCAGGGCACGCTCGCCTCGTTCGGTCCCCCGACCGGCTCGACGACGCTGCCCGCGACGGTCCGCTTCGAGCGCGTCCGCTTCGTGAAGATGAACGCGATCTCGCAGGCCGCGCTGGACTTCGCGACCACCGCGGCGGAGATCGCGCTGGGGCTGATCGGGGTGCTGGCGCTCTTCCTGGGGCTCCTGAAGATCGGCGAGGAGGCGGGGATCATTCACGCGCTGGTGCGCCTGGTGCGGCCGGTGCTGAAGCCGCTCTTCCCGGAGATCCCGGACGACCATCCCGCGCTGGGCATGATCGCGCTCAACCTGACCGCGAACGTGTTCGGGCTCGGCAACGCGGCCACGCCGTTCGGGATCAAGGCGATGGAGGAGCTGCAGGAGCTGAACCCGACCGACGACACGGCGACGAACTCGATGGTGATGCTGCTCGCCATCAACACGGCGAGCGTCCAGATCATGCCGCCGGTCCTGTTGCTCGCGCTGCTCGGCCTCGAGATCAACCAGCTCGTCTTCGCGATCATCATCACGACGGGCCTGTCGCTCGTGATCGCGATCGCGGCGGTGAAGCTCTACGGCCGGCTCCCGGGCACCCGCGCCTCCGACCCCAATCGACTCCTGACCGAACCGCCCACCGCGGCGGGCACGACGGAGTAGGGGGCGGCCATGGAATTCGTGCGCCAGGCGATCCAGCTCGCGTCGTTCTTCGTCATTCCCACGATGCTCGTGGCGTTCCCGCTCTACGGGCTCTACAAGCGCGTGCCGGTCTACGAGGCGTTCGTCGACGGGGCCAAGGAGGGCTTCGAGGTCGCGGTGCGCATCATCCCCTATCTGGTGGCGATCCTCTTCGCCATCGGGATGTTCCGCGCGAGCGGCGCCATGGACTTCATGGCCGACGCGCTCCGCCCCGTGCTCGCGTTCGTGGGATTCCCGGCGGAGG
>JASFUR010000466.1:0-3089 GCA_050050215.1 Gemmatimonadota bacterium | reverse complement strand
CTCGATGTACCCCACCCGCGCATGACCGAGCGCCGCTTCGTGCTCGAGCCCCTGGCCGAGATCGCGCCCCATGTGGTCCACCCCGGTCTCGGAAGCAGCGCGGCGGAGCTGCTGGCGGCCCTTCCGCGCGACGTGGAAGTCGAGCGTCTCGAACTCGAGGAGTGGCCCCCGAGCGGATAGCCCGAAGCTGTCCCATCCAGACATGTCCCGCGCTCTCGTCGATCGGCATCGTGTGATGCGAACCGAGCCGACCCTCGACGTGAGCGGGCCACATGCAGACGCGCATCCGAAAATCAGCGACACCCACGACCGGAGTGGGGCTCGTCCTCTCGGTCCTGGCGCTGGCGGGTTGTGAGCCCGCCGCCCCGGCGAGCGCTCCGGCCGAGGTAGCCCCCGCGATGGCCCGAGGGAAGCCGGCCGCCTCCTGCGGGGCGGGACCGGTGGAGCGAAGACCATTGGTGCTTCCCGACGGCCTCCACGCGTACGTGGAGCCCGAGAACCTCATGCGTGTCGGGGACGATTTCGTGGTCGCGGGATCTCCCAGCTACACCTGGGCAGTAGGCGGCGACACGGCGCGGGTGATGTCGACCGACGCCTACGTCGCGGCCTACCTGGACGAAACCGAGCCGCGCCTCGTGGCCCGTCCTGTCTCTCTGCCCATCGGGATGGTCCGCACGGTGGCGCTCGACGGGCGACGGTGGGGCATGCTCTTCACGGAGGGGGAGCCGTCAGCCGATGGAACCGCAGAGCCCCTGACGTTCGTGGCCCTCTACTACGCGGAGTACGACGGAGCGGGCTGGTCGACGCCCGAGCCGGTCCCCGTCCCCGAAGGCGAGGCACTCTTTCCGGAGAGCTCCTCCCCCCTCGTGCGGGTCGACGATCGATTGCACTGGGTGGTCGTCCGAGGGGCGGCGTCCGGTGAGGCCCTCCACTACGAGCGGCACGCGGGGACCTGGACCGTGGAGACCGTCGAGGCGCGAGGCGCCGAGGCAGCGGGCCTGGCCGCCGGTCCCTCCGGGCTCTGGGCCGTCCTCAGCGGCTTCGGGCTCGAGGCGTCGGAGTCGAAGTCGGTTCGCCTGTTCCACCACGAGGACTCCGGATGGCGCCTCGTGACGCGTGACGTGACCGTCGTGCCGTACACGGAGATCCTCAGGCCGTCGGTCGTCGTCGGTC
This sequence comes from Gemmatimonadota bacterium, assembly GCA_050050215.1. Taxonomy (GTDB): domain Bacteria; phylum Gemmatimonadota; class Gemmatimonadetes; order Longimicrobiales; family Gaopeijiaceae; genus UBA2982. The sequence goes on along the minus strand of JASFUR010000466.1, from coordinate 1,916 downwards.
CCCGTGGCGCGACCCTCAGCTGGACCGAGGCCCGGGGCGCCGGTGTCGTCATGGCCCGGGTGGGTGTCGGACCGGAGTCCGGCGGCACACCCCTGACGATCGACGGCTCTGGCCGCGCCGTTCGGACTTTCTCGACGGCCAGCGGAGAGCCCCGCTGGGCGCTGTGGCACGACAGCCCGGTCCCCGGCGCGGATCAGCTTCGTGTCGTTCGAGTCGAGGCCTCGGTCGTCGAGACCGATAAGGCCGTCCCCTACCCGTATACGGGCTACTTCGCCGCCGCGGCGGAGGGCCCCGACCAGGTGGTCGTGACCGGATCCGAGTTCAGCCCGGATCCCGCGCGGCCCACCGTCCGCAGCCTCACACTCCGGTTGAATCCGTCCTGCCAATAGCTCCTCGCTGCGGGCTTCACTTCAGGTCCCCCACAACACTCATGGAGGAGCTCATGTCCCCCACCCGCGTATTCGGCGTCGCCTTGGCCACGGTATTCGTGGCCATCGGCTGCGCCGACGAATCCACCACCGGCATCCCAGGTCCGGAGATCGAAGCGCCCGTGGACCTCACGTTCACGCTGCCGGAGATCACCCCCGAGATCCTCGCGCACGCCGTCGTCGAAGAGGTCGAGCCGACCTCGGGCCCTTCCCGGGCCTTCGGCGACGCCCTCGATCCAGAACCCGAAGACGATCCCCCGACGGACGTGATGAGCCGCATCTGGGGCGCGAGCACGGTGGTCGGCGTCACGTCGGGCTACGCCTACTCGACCGGGCGACACTCCTACTCCGGCAACACCGGGAAGGTATCGACCGAGGCCATCGTGACGATGAACGGTCAAGAGATCGGCCGCCAACCCGCGAGCCGCCAGAACTACGGCCCCTTTCTGGGCGACTTCGGGGAAATCCATCAGATCTGGGCGGAGGCATACATCTTCACCGACCTGGAGTGCGGCCTGAGGGTGGACGGCCGCTCGGAGCATGCAGCCTGGTGGCAATGGTTCCTCGGCACCGGAGTGCCGCATTGGGGCGAGTCGAACATGAGCACCCAGGCATTCCCGCCGTACGAACAGCCGGAGTGCGAGCCGGACCCGAACTCGGGTTACACCGGAGGCGAGAAGGGTGCCGGAACCGACGGCAACGACGGCTCGGTGTGCTGGTATTGGGTCACCTACGATCCGTACACCGGCGTGGTGCTCGACTCCGAGTTCCTCAACTGCGAAGCAGTCGAAGGTGGCTGACCCACCGGACCTTCGCGACCCATCTCACCATATGCTTCGGAGTCGATCCTCATGAAGACACATGCACGCATTTCCGTCCTCGTCCTCGGCCTTCTCGCGCTCGGTGCGGTGCTCGCGCCGACCGGCGCCTCGGGTCAGCAGGGTGGGAAGCCCCTGTTCCTGGCTCTCCCCCAGCACTTCCCCGACGTCTCTGCCCGAGTCGTGATCGTGAGAGAGGCGGGACGCGACCTGGTGATCCTCAGGGAGAGCGACGCGGCGCCCGAGACGTTGTACGCTGCGTTGAGCGTGCTCGGGCGGATGCAGCGGGAGCACCCGCTCGGGAGGGAGCGAGCTCAGCTCGTGCCCATTACCGGATTCGTCTACCGGGGTCCTCTCGACCCCGACCTCCGCGCCGACCTCGCGAAGGTGCTCGCCGACCTGCGGGAGCGACCGCTGGCCAACGTGGGCAACCTCGGTTTGGGCCATTGGGCCCGATACGCGGGCGACTGACGCGTCGTGCCGGGGCGGCGGTCGGCCGCCCCGGCCACTCTCACTCCGTGGCCCCTCGGCTCTCCGACGCTGTCGATGGAGCGGCCGGGGAGGCGTCACGGGCCGCTACCCGTGTCGCCGGCGGGGCATCGACGGGCCGGGTGAGGCGCGCCGCCACGTAGCCCGCTGTCCCGTCGGTGAGGCGGACCCGGAGATAGTC
>JASFUR010000465.1:0-3108 GCA_050050215.1 Gemmatimonadota bacterium | reverse complement strand
CCGGCACATGGGAGCACGATGATGAGATCGCCCCGCGTCACCCGACCGGACCCCGTGAGAGTGGCCGCGTTCGTCGCCACTGCCGTGGCGACCGGCGCGCTCGCCGCCTGTGGATCCCCGGAGGCCGAAGAGGGAGTGCCCAGCGAGGCTCCGCTGCTCCGCGCCACCGAGCCGACGCTCGAGATCGGCGTCGTCGAGGGCGACGACGCCTACACGTTCGCCGCCGTCGACGACGTCCTCCGACTCCCCGAGGGGCAGATCGCCGTGTCGGACGGCGGCAACACCCGGATCTCCATCTACGACGCTTCCGGCACCATCGTCCGCTCCTGGGGCACGCGCGGGGAGGGTCCGGGCGAATTCCGCACGCTGTCGCGCATCTATCCGAGGGGCACGGACTCGCTGATGGCCGCGGACAATGCCACCACGGCGCTGTCGGTGTTCTCGCTCGCCGGTGAGTACGCGCGCCAATTCCCGGGCGTCGATCTCTCCCGTGACTCCACGTTCCGCCTGGACTCCTGGCTGTACGGACGCTTCTGGATCGACGGTGCCGTCGACGCGGCGTCCCGAGAGCGGGTCCGGGCCGTGCTCGACCGTCTGCCTCCGCCCCGTGAGGGTCAAGGCTACCGGCGTGTGCTGGTGTCGGTCGATGGAGACCTGTGGATCCATGAGCCGACTCCGAACGCGGGGCCGGGAGCCCCTGTGTCCTGGACCCGGCTCGATTCCGACGGAGCGCCCCGTGATGTGGTCGAGACGCCCGCGCGGTTCACCCTGCTCGAAGCCAGCGGAGACGAGCTACTCGGCAGCTGGCGCGGTCCCGCCGATGTCGATTTCGTCCGCGTCTACACGCTCACAGGCACCGGCGAGACGGTTCCACTCCCCGGCTGGCTTCAAGGACCTGCTTCGGGGGCAGCGCCCGCGGCCGCCGGCCCTGATGCCGAGGAGTTCAATGCGCTGATGACCAGCTCGATCAAGCGCATGGCAAGCGCCCAGGAAATCCACTACTCCACCGCGTTCACCTATACGACCGAGCTCGACTCGCTCGATTTCGAGCCACCGGAAGGCATCGGCGTGGCCTTCACCCACGCGGATCGGAGGGGCTGGGCGGCTGTCTTCACGCACCCCACCGCAGACCGGCTGTGCGGACTCGCATACGGCTTCCGCGTCCCAGCGGGCTGGGTGCCCGGACAGGTGAGCTGCGGAGAGAGGTCGTCGCCGCCCGGCGAACCGGGAGCATGAGCGGGCTCGCGAACATCGCCTCCCACGCCGTCACCCCGCGTTGCGTGCCTGCCAATCGACGGTCGCCACGGTCGCGAGGTTCATGACGTCCTGCACGGAACACCCGCGCTGCAGCACGTGCACCGGCTTCGCCATTCCGAGCAGCACCGGGCCGATCACGTCCGCACCGCCCAACCTGTCCAGCAGCTTGTACGCCGCATTCGCCGCGGAGAGGCGTGAGAAGATCAGCACGTTCGCCGGGCCGTCGAGCCGCGTGAACGGATAGACGTCGCTCAGCTTGAGCGCGTCGACGGCCGTATCGGCCTGCATCTCGCCGTCTATCTCCAGATCGGGATCCATGGCGCGAACGAGATCCACGGCCTCCGCGACGTGCTGTGACTCCGTGTGCCGCGACGACCCGAAGTTCGAGAAGCTCACCATCGCGATGCGGGGTCGAATGCCGAGCTCCCGCACGAACTCGGCGACCTGCATCGCGATCTCGGAGAGCGCCTGCGCGTCCGGGTCGATGTTCACGGTGGCGTCGGCGAAGAACATCAGCTCGCGGTTCGGGAACGCGAGCATGTAGAGACCGGACACGCGTCCGTTGCCGCCCGGTCCGACCACCTGGAGGCATGGCCGCAGGATATCGGGATAATTGGACTCCACGCCGGCGACCAGCGCGTCCGCCTCGCCGCTCTGCAGCAGGCTCGCGCCAAAGTAGATCGGTTTGAACATGTCCGACTCGGCCTCGGCCATCGTCAGACCTTTCCGGCCACGCCGCTTGAAGAGCTCGGCGGCGAACGACTCCCGGCGCGGCTCCTCGTCGGCCGCGTACATGACGTCGACCCCGTCGAGCCCGACGCCGAGCCCCTCGGCGATCTCGGCCACACGCTCGTGGCGGCCGATGAGCAGGGGACGGCAGATGCCCTCCTCGACGAGCTGAACCGCCGCGCTCACGACCTTCTCGTTGTGGCCCTCCGAGAAGACGACGCGGGCGGGCTTGCGACGCGCCCGATCGATCATCCACCGCATCACCTCCCGCCCCGGGCCCAGGCTCGCGCGCAGGCGGTCCTGGTACTCCTGCATGTCGACCTCGGTGCGCGCGACGCCGGTGTCCATCGCGGCCTTTGCGACCGCCGGCGCGACGTGGAAGAGCACCCGGTGATCGAACGGCTTCGGAATCAGATACTCGCGGCCGAAGCTGAACTCGGAGCCCCCGTAGGCACCCCGTACCGTGTCGGGCACCTCCTCGCGTGCCAGCTCGGCCAGGGAGCGCGTGGCGGCGAGCATCATCTCCTCGTTGATGCCCCGCGCTCGCACGTCGAGCGCGCCCCGGAAGATGAACGGGAAGCCGAGCACGTTGTTGACCTGGTTCGGATAGTCCGAGCGCCCGGTCGCCATGATCGCGTCGCTCCGCACCTCGGCGACCTCCTCGGGCAGGATCTCGGGGTCCGGGTTCGCGAGCGCGAAGATGATCGGATCCTTCGCCATCGAGGCGACCATCTCCTGCTCGAGCAGCCCCTTCACCGACAGCCCGATGAAGACGTCCGCTCCGTCGCACGCGTCCGCGAGGGTCCGCCTGTCGGTCTTCACCGCGAACGGCTCCTTGTACTCGTTCATCCCCTCCTCGCGACCCTCGTAGATGACGCCCTTCGAGTCCACTACGAGGATGTGCTCCTGCGGCACGCCCAGGCGCCCCACGTGGAACGCCGTCGACAGGGCGGAGGCTCCCGCCCCGCTGAAGACCACCCGCACGTCCTCGATGTCCTTCCCGACGACTTCGAGCGCGTTCACGAGCGCCGCGCCGGCGATAATGGCCGTCCCGTGCTGATCGTCATGGAAGACCGGGATGTCCATCGACTCCTTGAGCGTCCGCTCGATGACGAAGCATGC
>JASFUR010000464.1:0-3120 GCA_050050215.1 Gemmatimonadota bacterium | reverse complement strand
CAGCGGCCGAGGCCGAGTTCAAGCGCGCCATCGAGCTGGAGCCGACCAACCTTCCGGCCCGCGGCTCGATGGCGTTCCTGCTCATCATCCTGGAGCGCTTCGACGAAGCCCTGGCCGTCTGGAAGGGCGTCGAGGCCGGCCAAAGGGAGGACATCCTGGTGCGGGCCTCGTCCGCGCTCGCGCTGTACAGCAGTGGGCGTGCCGAGGAAGCTCTGTCGGTCCTTGGCACGGGCCTGAGCAAGGCACCGGACTCCTCCATGCTCCTGTACCACCAGGGAACTGCGTACGGCTATCTGAACCGCTTCGAGGAGTCGGAGCGCTCGCTGACCCAGTCTGTTGCGATCGATCCGGAGAACGCATTGGCGCTTACCGTGCGGGCGTTCGTGCGGTCGCAACTCGGCTGGAAAGACGAGGCACAGCAGGACATCGAGCGATTGGAGAACTGGACCGGCTCCGACCCCGTGGGTCCGTTCCTGCACGCGTACGTGCACCTCATCCGGGGCGACGTCGACGGCGCCATCGATCTCTGGGAGCAGGCCGTGGAGCAGGGCGACTTCTTCGCGCCCTTCCTCCGGTGCACTCCGCGCTTTCGTCCGCTTCGCGCCCATCCACGCTTCCAGGCTCTGCTCCAGCGCATGTGGCCGGATCACGGCCCCTTCGAGGTCGACGAGGTCGGTTGACCGTGCGCATCGCGCTCTTCGCGACCTGTCTGGCCGATCAGTTCTACGCGGAGGCGTGCGCCGACGCCGTTCGTCTGTTGCGCCGCTTGGGCGTGGAGGTCGACGTCCCGCGCGGACAGACGTGCTGCGGGCAACCGGCCTACAACGCGGGCCGCCGGAGCGATGCGGCAACCATGGCGCGCCACACCCTGAACACGTTCGCAGACGCCGAGTACGTCGTGCTCCCGTCCGGAAGCTGTGGCGGCATGATGCGCTGCTTCTACCCCGAGCTCCTCGACGACGAGCGCGAGCGTGCGGCGGCGCTCGCTGAGCGCACCTATGAGCTGTCGCAGTTCGTGGTGGGCGTGCTCGGCGTGGAGCAGCTCGGGGACGGGCTGCGCGGACGGCGGGTCGCGTATCACCACAGCTGCCATGCGCTCCGCGAGATGGGCGTCCGGGACCAGCCGCTCAGGCTCCTGGCGGGCTGTGGCGCCGAGGTGGTCGAGTGGAGAGCCGACCAGGAATGCTGTGGCTTCGGCGGGCTCTTCAGCGCCAAGCTCCCCGAGGTCTCGGGGGCGATGGCCGATCAGAAGCTCGACACGCTCCCTCCGGTCGACCTCGTGACCTCCACCGACGGGGGATGTCTCCTGCAGCTCTCTGGACGCGCGACCCGGCGCGGCGCCTCCGTTCCGTTCCGTCACCTCGCAAGCGTGCTCTGGGAGGGGGTCGACGGCGCATGAGCAAGCACGGGATCCCGAACCGGTACCGCGAGCAGGCGGCCGCCACCATCCGCGAGGAGCCCGGGGTGCGGGACTCGGTGCTCGCGGGCACGGATCGAGCGAACGACCATCGCGACCACGCCTACGCCCAGATCGACTCGGACCGGTGGAGGGACTGGGGTCGCGACGTGAAGAGCCACGTGCTCACGAACCTCGATCGCTATCTCGAGGAGGCGGAGCGCAATCTCGAGGCCAACGGCGTTCGGGTGCATTGGGCCGAGACCGCGACCGACGCGCTGACCGTCCTGCGCGGAATCGTTCGTCGGCACGGCGTCCGCTCGGTCGTGAAAGCGAAGAGCATGCTCACCGAGGAGCTCGGCGTGAACGAGCACCTCGAAGGGCTCAACGTGCGGGTCCGAGAGACGGACCTGGGCGAGTACATCGTCCAGCTGTTGGACGAGCCGCCGAGCCACATCATCGCGCCCGTCATGCACCTGAGCCTCGACGACTGCAGGCGCCTCTTCCACGAGCGTCTCGGCACCCCGCTCGACGGTCGGCCGGAGGAGCTGGTCGCAGCAGCCCGCACGGCGCTACGACAAGAGTTCCTGGACGCCGACCTCGGCATCTCGGGCGGAAACTTCCTGGTCGCGGAGACCGGCACCGTCGCGTTGCTCGAAAACGAGGGCAACATCCGCCTGAGCACGTCGCTGCCGCGGGTGCACGTCGCCTTCGTAGGAATCGAGAAGCTCGTGCCCCGACTGGAGGACCTCGCGGGCTTCGTCCAGCTCCTGGCGCGTGCGGGCACCGGCCAGCCGATCGGCAACTACGTCTCGCTCCTCCAAGGGCCCAAGCGCGACGACGAGGTCGACGGGCCGGAGGAGGTGCACGTCGTGCTGGTCGACAACGGGCGAACTCGGCTCCTGGCCGACGACACCGCTTGGGAGTCGCTCCGCTGCATCCGGTGCGGTGCGTGCCTCAACATCTGTCCGGTCTATCGTCAGACCGGCGGCCACGCGTACGGCTTCACCTACTCCGGCCCCATCGGCGCCATCATCGCACCCGGCATCCTGGGCCTCGAGGAGGCGCTGCCGCTGCCGTACGCCTCGAGCCTCTGCGGCGCGTGCGCCGACGTCTGCCCGGTGCGCATCCCGATCCCCGACATCCTCCTCCACTGGAGGGAGCGCGCCGTCGAGGAGGGGCTGACGCCCTCCAGCGAGCGGCTCGCGCTCCGGGCATTCACCACGGCGGCCAACCACCCGCTGCTGTACCGGGCCGGGGCCGCGCTCCTCCGACGGACGCCGTGGAAGCTCGGGGGGACCGCGCTGCCCGTCCTCGGGGGATGGGTTCAGGAGCGTACACCACCGGAGCCCAGCCCGAAGAGCTTCCAGTCGCTCTGGAAGGAAGGGATCGAATGAGCGCGCGTAAGAGGATCATGGACCGCGTGCGAGCGGCGGTCGAACGTCGGGAGCGGCTCGAGCACCCGGGTGACTTCGAGGGATGGAGGCCGACTGCTCCGGCGGGGCATCCCGTCGACCGCCTCGCGTCGATGCTCGAAGCCGCCGGTGCCGAGGTCGTCCGAGTGGAAGGCGTCGTGGAAGCCGGCAAGTGGATGCGGCGCTTCGCCAACGACTTCGACTCCGTCACCATCGGCGCGACCGTCCCACCGCAGCTGCGCCCCATGACCACGACGCGGGGCTCGCACGAGGCCGCGCTCGGTGTCTCGATGGCTCGCGGCGCGATCG
>JASFUR010000463.1:0-3120 GCA_050050215.1 Gemmatimonadota bacterium | reverse complement strand
CCAGGCCGACCGGACGCCCCCGACACCCGGGTTCTCGAACCAGCCCATGCGGCCGAGCGAATCGTGAGCATCGACGTCGCCGTCGCCGGTGCGGGACCCCTCGCTGTAGCCGCCGGCGATGACGTCCCCGTCCCCGTCGCCGTCGATATCGGCGACTTCCAGGCCGATCATGGCGTCCGGTGCGAAGGTGCCGATCACGTGCGAGTTCCAGGCGTCCCCGGAGCGGGCCGGCTGTTCGAGCCAGGCCAGCCGCCGGCCAGAGCGCCCGATGATGTCCAGGCGCCCGTCCCCGTTCAGGTCGGCATATTCCAGATTGAATCCGTCCAGCCTCGGCCCATAGACGCCCACGGCCTGTTCCGTGAACGAGAGCGAGCCGTCGCCCGGGTTCAGGAAGAGGACCAGGCGGTCCTCACCGCGGCTCCCGACGACGATGTCCAGGTCGCCGTCCCGGTCGATGTCCACCGGCTCCGCATTCTGCGGGATGCTGTAGTTGCCCAGGACGATCTCCCGCCAGCTCCCGCCCCGCAGCGGATCGCCCTCGACCTTGAAGACCGACACGGGCGTGGAGCGGGCGAAGTCCTCGGGCCCGGGCCGCTGGGCGCCCTTGTTCGCCGCCGTGGCCTCGGGCACTCCGTCGCCGTCCAGATCGCTGAGGAAGACACGGATATAGGAGCCCCGGCCCTTCGTCATGGGCAGGATGAGGCGCGGCCAGGGCTCCGTTCTCGCCGTGGGCCCGGGGTTCTGCAGGTAGATGAGATGCGACAGCTCGGCCGCCACGATGACGTCCGGATAGCCGTCGAGATTCACGTCGGCGATGGCCGCATCCTCCGGCGCGGGCGTGTCGGTCCCCTCGGCCAAGGTGATGCTGAGCCAGCGGTCCGGATCGCCGCTGCCGAACGCCGCGCGCACCGTGCCTTCGGGCGGCGGGATGAAGTCCGGATCGGGCACCGCCGAGTCGTAGTCGGAATCCGACTCGTGCACGGACACGATGTCCTCGTATCCGTCCCGGTCGAGATCCGCCATCACCAGGCCGTCGCTACCGCTCAGGTCGAATCCGGCGGAGACCGGATCGTCGATGATGTGCTCCACCCAGGTGATGTAGCTGCCGTCGCCGGCTCGGACGTCGCTCGGCGCGTCACCCACCGGTGTCTGGGCCGATGCCCCGGAAGACACACCGAGAGACAGGCCGATCGCCGTCAGGAGCGTGACCACAGCGCACGGGGTGACGCGGCGGAATGAGCGCATCATGACCTCACGCAGGAGAACGAAGAAGCCGAGCCCACGTCGCCCGTGCCGTCGTACCTCGGCCAGGTGGGGTACTCGCAGAGCGGCCGCGTTCGACCCGGCTCGCCTGCGGTATCGGTGGTCACCTGCCCACTCGGGGCGATGCCCTCGTCGACCCACTCGTCCAACGCGGTGAGCGCATCCCAGCTGGCGTTGAAGATCGAGCTGACGGCGTGCCCGTACCCCGGCACTTCGTAGTACCGGGCGAACGATCGCACGGCGTCCCTCCCGAATCTCTCCTGCAGCGCCTGGTAGTAGCGCTGCGTGGCGCGGGTGCTCACCAGGATGTCCGACGTGCCGTGGGCGAGCAGGAGCTTGCCGCCGCGGGCGACGAAGCCCGAGATGTCGGTGCTGGCGTCGAGCATGCCGCTCAGCTCGCTGACCCGGTCGGCCCAGGGCCCGGGGTTCTCCGGATCGAACTCGAGCGAGTTGTAGTCCGGGTCTCGCGTGATCGCGTAGCGCACCATCGCGTCCTCCTGCCGGCTCACGTACGGCGCCCCGGCGGGCATGGGAAACGTCGGCTGCACGGTCCCGAAGTTCAGGAACGTGACGGTCGGCTCCAGCGGCGAAGGGTTCGTCGTCTCGCCCATGTCGGCGCCCCAGATGTTGGAACCGGGGTAGCCCGTCTGCCCGCTGGCCAGTGGATAGTCGAAGTGGGTCCCGCCCTGGTTGAAGGCCTGGAGCAAGTCGATCTGCGCGTCCGAGATGCAGGTGTCGCCGGTGTCCGCCCCGCCCGGGCAACGCAGCGGGCTACCGTCCACTCGCGCGGTCATCGGATCGAAGATGTCGTTGCAGCGCGGCTGGTTGCTGATCAAGCCGTCCACGAGGCCGTCCAGTGAATCGCATGCCTCGAGCGCCGCCATGCGGACAAGAACGCGCTTCGGCGGGTTCGGATAGGCTCCCGGCTCGGCCATCGCACGGCTGAGGCGGTGGCCCGCCATCATCGCCGTCAGCTGGTTCCAGGCGGGATACCAGGCGACGGCGCCGTCCCAGTCCGCTGGCCAACGCTGGATGGCCTGCAACGCCTCGCGTCCCCCGGTCGAGCCGCCGGTGAAGTACGACCTGAGTGGGGCGCCCTCCGCGTAGCGAAGCCCGATCAGATAGACCGCGGCGTCACGGGTCTTCTTGAGCGCGTCGCCGGCTCCGAAGTTGCGCAGCGCCTCGTCGTCGAGGAGGAACGTGCCGTCGAGCGAGCCCAACGAGTCCGCCTGGTGTCCGGAGTCGCTGCCGAACGTCGCGTAGCCGCGGCCGAGCGGCGTGAGCTCGTCGACAGGCCCGGCCGGCACGTTGCCGGCGACGTTGGGGATGGTGCCGTCGAAGCCTCCGCCGCCGAACATCACCGCCTTTCGGTTCCACTCCGTCGGCATCGCCACGCGGAACCCGATGCTCGGCGCGGTCGGGTCCACGGGCGCGATGGTCCCGGTGACCCGGCAGTACTCGGGCAGCGCCGCCGCCCCGGTCCCCGTCGCGGCGACGACCACCGCCTCGGTCACGCTCCCACCGGACGTGGGCAGGCCGATGCGGTCCGAGGGGATCGGCAGCCCTGCCAACTCCTCGCAAGCGACGGGCGTCGACGCGGCCACTCGGTCTCGACCACCGCCGCAGGCGGCGAGCAGGGCGACGAGCGAGCATCCCGTGAGGGTCGCGGTGCAGCGCCTGCCGATGCCCATGTCGCCTCCTGTCGCTCGGTGCCGGGGCCGCGCGCGCCGGAGAACCACTGGGCCGCGCCTCGGGACCGATCTTAGGGGTCCCGCGTATGGCCCAAAAGGGTCGACGCGGAACGCTGCCGCCCTTCGCACCCTGGCGGTCGGTCTCCTCGGAGCTGGCCCCGCTGTT
>JASFUR010000462.1:0-3135 GCA_050050215.1 Gemmatimonadota bacterium | reverse complement strand
GACCGGTGGAGGAGTCGCCACCACAGGCCGCGAGGGAAAGAACGAGTGCGGCAGAGACGACGCGCATGGGACGGGTTCCTGTGCGGGGAGCCGTGGGGCGTATCCGCCGACGATATGCCCGACACGTGAATGCGGCCAGCCCTCGCCCCGGACGGGGGCGACTCCGTGGGTCGTTGACACCAATCTCGTCCGACGCCTACCGTCCCGGCCCACTCCATCTCCGTCACACGAGCCCGAGGAATCAGCGCTGGCCGACCATCCCATCGATCTCCTGACGGACCTGGCCCAGGCCGAGAGGGACGAGGAGTGGGCGCTCCTGGTCGTGCTGGGCTGGCTGGTCCTGCTCGCATTCATCGTCGGAGTCCTACTCTTCAGCCCCGTCCCGTGGGGCGCCTGGATCGGCCTGGTCGTCTGGGCGCTGGGAGTGCGCAGCGTCTTCCGGGACCTCTATGCCGCCGCCGCGCGCACGAGAGAGCTCCGGCGACGCGTGGAGGAGACGGAGCCGAAGGACGGCGACGCGTAGCGGCGGCACCGGGTCGTCTGACCAGGATGTCGGGGCGGCCCACCGGAGCCGCGGGTCAACCCAGGTCCCTGACCCGCTCCCTGAGGACGAACTTCTGGATCTTACCGGTCGAGGTCTTCGGCAACTCCCCGAACACCACGGCCCTGGGCGCCTTGAAGTGGGCCAGGTTCTCCCGGCAGAACTCGATGATCTCGTCCTCTTCGACCTCGCTCCCGTCTCGGAGCTCGACGAACGCGCACGGCGTCTCACCCCAGTGGTCGTCTGGCCGCGCCACGACGGCGGCGGCCGACACGGCGGGGTGGCGATAGAGGATCCCCTCCACCTCGATGGAGGAGATGTTCTCGCCGCCCGAGATGATGATGTCCTTGGAGCGGTCGCGGATCTCGATGTAGCCGTCGGCATGCATGACGGCGAGGTCCCCGGTGTGGAAGTAGCCGTCCGCGAACGCCGTCTCGGTCGCCGTCTGGTTCTTGAGATAGCCCTTCATGAGGACGTTGCCCCTCATCATCACCTCGCCGATCGTCTCGCCGTCGGCGGGCACCGGCTCCATCGTCTCCGGATCGAGCACGGTCAGCTCCTCCTGGACGACGTACGGCACGCCCTGTCGCGCCTTGAGGGTCGCCTGCTCCGATGCCGGAAGCTCGTTCCACTCGGAGTGCCAGGCGCACACCGTGTTGGGCCCGTAGCACTCGGTGAGCCCGTACACGTGGGTGACGTCGAATCCGACCTGGCCGGAGCGCTCGAGCACGGCCGCGGGTGGCGCCGCCCCCGCGGTCATGAGGCGGACCGTGTGGTCCAGCGTCTCGCCGCGGCGCTCCGCCTCCGTCGTGACCATGTTGAGCACGATCGGTGCGCCGCACATGTGCGTGACACCTTCGGCCTGAATCGCGGTCAGGATCTCGGATGCCTCCACGCCGCGGAGGCACACGTTGGTGCCGGCGACAGCAGCCACCGTCCAGGGAAAACACCACCCGTTGCAGTGGAAGAGAGGAAGAGTCCACAGGTACGTGGGATGGTGCGGAAGCGCCCACTCCATCGCGTTGCCGATCGCGTTCAGGTAGGCACCCCGGTGGTGATAGACGACGCCCTTCGGATTGCCCGTCGTCCCCGACGTGTAGTTGAGGGCGATCGCGTCCCACTCGTCGTCCGGTAGCGACCAATCCGCGTCGGGATCACCCTCCGCAAGAAGCTCCTCGTACGTCAGCTCTCCGAAGTCGTCGGATGCGTCGAGCGAGGAGTCCTCCAGCCGGATCATCGTCGGCGAGCCTTCCGCCCTGCCAACGGCCTCGAGACCGACCTCGGCGAGCCCCTGGTCCAGCATGAAGACCTCGGCCTCGCCGTGGTCGAGCATGAAGGAGATGGCGCCCGCGTCGAGCCTCGTGTTGATCATGTGGAGGACCGCGCCGGACATCGGCACCCCGAACGCGACCTCGGCTGCAGGAGGCGTGTTCGGGCAGAGGACCGACACCGTGTCGCCCGGGCCGATGCCGCGTTTCCTCAGCGCATCGGCGAGCCGGACGCATCGCTGGTAGGTCGCCCCCCAGCTCCACTCGTCGCCGCCGTACCGGATCGACGGACGATCCGGGTAGACGTCGGCGGTCCGGCGCAAGAAGCTCAGCGGGGAGAGCGGCACATGGTTCGCCGATCGCTTGCCGAGCCCCGCTTCGTACTTGGACGTCATGCCTGGTGCGCGATCCGCTTCCAGAGATCGGACAGCTGGTCCGAGACCTCGTCCATGGCGTTCATCGCCATGTGATCGAGGCGCTGCGAGATCCGCGGGCCGATGAGCCGCTGCAGAAACCGGATGGGATAGTCCAGATCCCAGTCCAGGAACTTGTGCGGGCCCTTCTCCAGGTTCTGCAGCATGCGGATCACGAGGTACGAGTCGTCGAGTAGCCCGACCAGTCCCAGAGTCATCTCGGGAATGAGGTCGACCGGTTGCAGGTAGTACCTCTCGGCATGGTCCAGCAAGGGCGTCACCACCGAGTTGAGTCCGCGCTCCCCGGCCTCCTGCCTCGCCCTGGCGAGGAAGATCGGCACCGACTCGATGACCTCTGTCGCGACCTCGGCGGCTTCGCGAACCTCTTCTGCCGTGGCCTCGGGAAGGGTCTTCGCAATGTGCTTCTGCAGCGTGTCCTGCCCGTCACGGGCCTTTGCGCTCTCGATGATCGCGACGATGTCGCCGAGCGTACCGGTGCCGGCGACGTCGTGTGTCAGTCGTTCTTCTTCAGTGGTCATGCCCTAGGATGCGGGTCCGGGCGTCTTCGGACCAGGCCCCCCCGGCGACGGCGACGACCGCATCGAGATCAGCCGGGCGTCTTGCAGGTCTTCCGGTGGGGCTAGACCTTCCGCCCGGTATCGGTGCCCCCCGGAAGAGCGTGAACCTTGGCAAGATCAGGAACACCGTCGTGTCTCTGAAGACACGAATCTCACGGGCTCTGAGCCTCCGGACCGGAGAGGGCCGCACGCTGACCGTCATGGGCGGCTTCCTGCTGCTCAACACGGCCAACACGACCATCCTGTCCGCGGCCAAGAACGGCCTCTTCCTCTCGGTCTATCCCGGCGAGTACATCCCGCAGGCCGTGATCGGGGCATCGCTGCTGACGGCGGTG
>JASFUR010000461.1:0-3147 GCA_050050215.1 Gemmatimonadota bacterium | reverse complement strand
CGGATGGCGGCCAACTCCACCGTCTTGCCGATCACACGCGTGGGCCCTCCCGAGCTCACCCGTTGCATGCCGTTTCGGTGGCGCTCCCGGAAGCGGGCCGGGATGATGATCTCGATGGGCTGACCGATGGCCTCCTCCTGCGAGAAGCCGAAAAGCGCCGTGGCCGCCCGGTTCCACGAGCGGATCCGCCCCTCCGCATCCCCGGAGATGATGGCGTCGATGGCCGACTCCATGACCGAGCGGAACTTCGCCTCGGACTCTCGGAGCGCGAGCCGGACCTTCGAGACCGTCACTTGCCGCTCGACCCGGGCCACGGCCTCCCTGGGGTCGAAGGGCTTCAGAATGAGGTCGTCGCCCGATGACAGGCCCTTGGCCCGCGCCTGGACCTCGTTGGCGCCCGTGAGGAGGATCACCGGGATCTCGCGCGCGGTCGGGTGTCGTTTGAGTTCCGCCAGGAGCTCGAAAGGGTCGGCATCGGCGACCTGGGTGTCCAGCAGCACCAGGTCGAAGGAACCGCTCCCGGCGAGCGGCGGCACCTCATCGCTCGGCGGCGACGCCTCGACGGAGAAGCCATGCTGCTCCAGCAGCGCATGCAGCGAATCGGTGCCATGCGGATCTCCGACTACGAGCACTCGGCCCTTCTCGGCCATCACGCCAATTCCTGACTCGGGTCCAAAAGGGGTGCCCGGGGACTTACCGGGACGCGGGCTCCCATATTGCGTTGGGCTGCCGTGCCTTGCCACCTACCTACGGCGGCGCCCACCGGTCGGCGGGTGTCGCCCGCTGCATGGATCGCTTCCCGGGCGAGCCGGGCCCTCGGGACGGTGGTCTGACGTGGCCCGAGTCCTGCGAAGGCCCGAGGTGCCGACGGCCGACGGGCGCATGGTGGCTGGCAAACGCTGGCCCGGCCGTGCGGTCCCCCCTACTCTGTGCGGTGCTCGGCGTCGTCTCTCGTCGGAGGGGTCCATGCACGCTCGCATCTCTGGGTCCGGTTGCCTACTCGCGGCCCTGACGCTCGTCACCGTGGCGCCCGTGCACGCGCAGCGGGCGGACGCTTTGTCGGCGGACGAGCTGACCAAGGGCCGTGCACACTTCATCGCAAGCTGCGCCCGCTGCCACGGGGTGAACGGAGGGGGAGGGGAGGGTCCGCCCCTCGCGCGGGCCGTGATCCCGAGGGCGCCGGACGACGAGGCGCTCGAAGCGATCATCGTCGCGGGGATCCCAGGGACGGCGATGGGCGGGACACGCTGGCTTTCCGAGGAGGAGCGCCGGCTCGTGGTGGGATATGTGCGCTCTCTCGCACCCGCCGGCGGGGGTGTTACCCCGCCCGGTGATGCGGAGCGCGGGAGCGCGTTGTTCGAGCGCAACGGTTGTAGAGGTTGCCATACCGTGAACGGCTTCGGGACCGCTCGCGGCCCGGATTTGACCGGCGTCGGAGCGCGTCGAGGGCCGGCCTACCTCCGCGAGGCGATCGTCGACCCGGCCGCGGCGCTCCCTCGCGGCCTGACGGCCATGCCCCGCGGCTTCGTGGACTATTTGATGGTCCGCATCGTGGACGCCGACGGCACGGAGGTACGTGGGATGCGGATGAACGAAGACAGCTACACGATCCAGCTCAAGGACGGGCGCGGCGTCATGCACTCATTCGAGAAGTCGACCCTGCGAGAGCTCGACAAGGAGTTCGACAGCAGCCTGATGCGTAGCTACCGGGACCGGCTCAGCGATGCCGAGATCGACGATCTGATCTCGTACCTGATGACCCTCACCGGACCCGAAGCGAGGATGATCTCATGAGCCGTCGTGTCGGATCCGTCGCCACGCTCTGCGCGCTGGCGCTCGTCGGCCCCTCCCGGCTAGGCGCGCAGGTGCCATACGAGCGTCTCACCTCCGCCGCGGGTGAGCCCGAGAGCTGGCTCACCTATTCGGGCTCGTACTCGTCGTGGCGCTATTCGGCGCTGGAGGAGATCACTCCCGACAACGTTCGTGACCTCGGCGTCCAGTGGGTCTATCAGGCGTCACCGGGCCCCGTCGAGACGACGCCGATCGTGGCCGACGGCATCATGTACCTGACCGAGCCGCCCAGCACGGTGGCCGCGCTCGACGCACGCACCGGACGGCGCCTGTGGCGCTGGATCGACAATGTCCCGGACTCGGCGCTCAACATCGGCGGGGCGCGCTCGAACCGGGGTGTAGCGATCCTCGACGGGACCGTCTACGTCGGCACGGTCGACACGCGCCTGGTGGCGCTCGACGCCGAGTCGGGTGTCGTGCGTTGGGAGACCGAGGTGGCTCAGAACCACCTCGGTTACTGGATGTCGGGAGCGCCGCTCGCGATCGACGGAAAGATCATCGTCGGAATCTCGGGCGCCGAGGCGGGCATCCGCGGCTTCATCGACGCGTACGATGCGGAGACCGGCGATCGGCTCTGGCGCTTCTATACCGTGCCAGGGCCGGGCGAGCCCGGCGGCGACACGTGGGGTGGAGACTCGTGGGAGCGCGGCGGCGGATCGACTTGGCTCACCGGCTCGTACGATCCGGCGCTGAACCTCATCTACTGGGGCGTCGGCAACCCCGGACCCGACTGGAACGGCGACGTGCGCCCCGGCGACAACCTCTACACGTGCTCGTTGGTCGCGCTCGATGCGGACACGGGCGAGCTCCGCTGGCACTTCCAGTTCACACCGCACGACACGCACGACTGGGACGCCACCGAGATCCCGGTGCTCGTCGATCTCGACTGGCAGGGCGAGATGCGGAAGCTCGTGGTGATGGCCAACCGGAACGCGTTCTACTACGTGCTCGACCGCGAGACCGGCCAGTTCCTGCACGGGCAGGAGTACTCCAAGCAGACCTGGGCCGAGGGGCTGGACGAGAACGGCCGCCCGATCGTGCTCCCGGGGAGCGAGCCCACGCTCGAGGGCACGACGGTGTGGCCGAGCCTGCAGGGCGCCACCAACTGGTTCAGCCCCAGCTACAGCCCCCTCACCGAGACGCTCTACGTCCCGGTCCGCCACATGGGGTCCGTCTACTACAAGAGCGACTCCGAGTACGAGCCCGGCCGGCCCTACCTGGGCGGCGGTGAGCAGGCGCTCGCGGGGGACGACGCCTGGGGATACGTGAAGGCGCTCGACGTCCGTACGGGCGACC
>JASFUR010000460.1:0-3154 GCA_050050215.1 Gemmatimonadota bacterium | reverse complement strand
CCGAGCCGCGCAGCACGGAAACGAGTGACGGGTCGGGGTGGCGGGTCGGACCCGCCACCCCGAGCAAATGAGGTTGGGCCGGCGCGAGCTGCGGACTACGCGTTCGGGCCGTCGCGTGGCACATTGAGCGGGTGACCACGCTCCAGCCTCTCTCCGCGGTCCTGGTCTTCTCGGGCTTGGCCGCTCTGACCGCTGCGCTCGGCGCCGTCCCGCACGCCGTTGGTCGCCCTCCCACGAGGGCGGCGATCGGTTGGGCCAACGCGCTTGCGGGCGGCCTCATGCTCGGCGTCGCCTACACCGTCCTCACGGAGGGCGTGTTCGACGCGCTCGTCGCGGGCGGATTGGGCACGCTCCTCGGAATCGCCTTCGTCAGGACCGGACACGCGCTGACGGGCACCAACGAGCTGGACGTCGACGGGCTCGATCGCGCCGGCGGCGGGGGGAGCTACAAGGCGACGCTGCTCGAGGCACTGCACTCCGCCGACGAAGGCATCGCGATCGGGGTGGCCATGGCGCTTTCCTTGCCGCTGGGGGTCGGCATGGCGGCGACCCTCGCGGTGCACAACATCCCCGAGGCCATGGTTCTCACGACCGTGCTGAGCCGGCGGGGATTGAGCCTGCCGCGGGCCGCCGGCGTGGCCGTGGGCGTGAATCTGAACCAGGTGCTCCTGGCGGTCGTGGCGTTCGGAATCCTGACCGAGCTGCCGGTCCTCCTTCCCTGGGTCGCGGGCTTCGCGGTGGGCACGCTCATGTACCGGACGCTGGTGGAGCTTCTGCCCGAGTCGTATCACCAGGCCGGTGAGACCAGCATCGCTCTGGTCACTCTCCTGGCCATGGGGACGGTCGTGCTGCTCGCGGGGGCCGTGGAATGAGCGAGCCGCTACTCGTCTTCCTCTACGCCTTCGCCACCGCGATCGCCACGGGTTTCGGGGCGATCCCGTTCATGTTCGTGCGGGAGCTGTCCCCCCGCTTCGCGTCATATTCGGCCGCCGTCGCCGGAGGACTGATGCTCGGCGCGAGCTTCGGGCTGGTGGCCGAGGGAACGACCTACGGGCGCGGAGAGACCCTCGTCGGCGCGTTGATCGGGGTCGCGTTCATCCTCGTCACACAGCGCCTCCTCGGCGACCGCGACGGCCAGGACCTGGTCTTCGAGGCCGCAACCGGGGAAGGGGCTCGTAAGATGCTCCTCATCGTGATCGTCATGACGGTGCATTCCTTCGCCGAGGGCGTCGCCGTCGGCGTGTCCTTCGGCGGAGGGATCACGCTGGGTGCCGTGATCACCGTGGCCATCGCGATCCACAACGTGCCCGAGGGTGTCGCGATCTCGGCGGTCCTGCGGCCGCAGGGCGTGTCGGTGCTGCGCTGCGCCGGCTGGAGCGTCTTCTCGTCGCTGCCTCAGCCGATCATGGCGCTGCCGGCCTTCCTGTTCGTGGAGACCTTCCGCACCGCGCTGCCCTACGGGCTCGGCTTCGCGGCCGGAGCGATGGTCTTCATGGTTCTGGTCGAGCTGCTGCCCGAGGCGTACGAGCACGGCGACCGCGCCCAGGTCGCGACGCTGGCCGTGGCGTCCGCGGTGGGCATGGTGCTCTTCCAGCAGTGGCTCTGACGGCTAGGTCCCGACGGGCGAGCCTCAGCGAGCCGAGTCGGGAGACTCTACCACCGAGTCCACAGCGCCGGTCGCGGCGCTCGTCTGCGTGTCGCCCACCCCGGCCGTGTCGGGGACGCTGGACGGTTGCACGGTGACGGAGTCTGCTGCGGCAGGGGCGTCGCCGCCGAGGGGCTCGGCGGCGGCGGCGCCTGCCGGCTGTGGGGCACCGGAGGGCTCGGCTCCGCCCCCCCGCGCACCGCCGGGCATGAACGCATGGCGGGGATCCGCATACGCGGCGACCGAGTAGCGGAAGACCGCGCGGTCGCTCATCGCGTTCACGTCGGGCATCAGATCGGCGGGACGCTCGAAGGGGCCCGGCCCCAGCAGCTCGGTCGGCCGCAGGTCGTGCTCGATGACGTACAGCCCGATCGGCTCAGCGGCGGGCATGCGCAGCTGCAGCAGCACACCGGGGTCTTCCGGTACGCCGTAGTGCTCGACCCACTGGAGCGAATCCGGCTGATCGATGGCCATGCCGTTGATCGAGAGGAGCCGGGTCCGGCCGGCCGGATCCATCTGGAAGCGGAGCATCTCCGCTCCGATGTTCGACCGCACCGCCATCGAGACGCTCCTCACGGTGCCGTCGATGGAGTCGCTCAGGATCTCCACCTCAGGGGGCGGCGCGTTGACGAGACGGGCGTCCGCGACGGGAGTGGGGCCCGGCGGGTACCCGAAGTCCGACATGTCCCGGGTCCGGGAGAACGACGCCCCCGCGTGCTGCTCGGCCCAGTCGATCGCTTCGGCGTCGAGGGTCGAATCCGCGTTCGGATCGGTCGCCCACAGCGCCGACCCGCCGCCGTGCTCGTATGCGTAGACGAGGGTGCTCGGGGAGGGATGCTCCGCACTCGGCCGATCGGCGACCCGGGCCATGCCGAAGAACGCCGCCACCAGCACGACTCCCGTCGCGGGAGCCCACCACGCGTTCGGATGCCGCAGCCAGTCGATCGCCGGCAGGCACATCTGGAGCACGAGGGCCGCGAGCACACCCAGCACCGCGATGAGTCGGACGCTCATGGCGAGCCACACGAGCTCCAGGACCGGAACGAGGAGAAGGAGGACGGGCACCGTGAGCGCGACGGTCGTCAGCCAGCCGACGGTTCCGCCCGATCGCTGGCGGAGCAGCCCCACGACGATGACCGACACCAGCGCGGCGGCGAGGGGCCACTGCAGGTTCATCGCGCCGAGGGGGACGATCACGCTCGCTGTGACCGCGAGCACGAGCGGCAGGACGAGCGCCCCGAGCGAGAGCTCCGTGGCCGTCAGCCAGCGCCGCGCGATGGCGTGCAGGGCCGTGACCACGAAGAAGGCGGCGGCCACTGCGGCCAGAATCCACCAGCCTTCGCTGTACAGGAGGGACCCCGAGAGGCTGCCGGCCTCCGCGTATCCGGTGGTCCACCCTCGGAGCCACAGAGCCGCGCCGAACGAGAGCGCGACCTCCAGGACCGAGACGCCGAAGCCGATCAGGACGCCCGACGTGCGCGCTCCGGCCCTGCGGGCCAAGAGCCAGGC
>JASFUR010000459.1:0-3164 GCA_050050215.1 Gemmatimonadota bacterium | reverse complement strand
TCCCCGCGGCTCGCCGCGAGGAGCTCACCAGCGAGGCGCTCCGACATGCTCTTCTCGGAACGCTGCCTGGCAAAGCCGATCAACCAACGGGTCGCGAGTGCGGTGCGCCGCTCCGGGCGAACCTCGATCGGGACCTGATACGTGGCGCCACCGACGCGGCGGCTCTTCACCTCGAGCGCCGGCTTGGCGTTGTTCAGCGCCTGCTCGAAGACCTGGACGCCCGGCTGACCCGAACGCTCCTCCAGGATATCGACCGCCTCGTAGAAGATCTTCTCGGCGACCGACTTCTTCCCGTGGATCATCAAGCTGTTGATGAACTTGGTGACGGTCGTCGAACCGAACTTCGGATCGGCGGGTGTCTCTCGATGCAGCGCTCGTGAACGACGGCTCATGTATCGACTCTCTACTTCGGCCGCTTGGCGCCGTACTTGGACCTGCCCTGCCGACGCGAGTCGACACCGGAGGCGTCCAGGGTGCCACGGATGATGTGGTACCGAACGCCCGGGAGGTCCTTCACACGGCCACCGCGGATGAGCACGATGGAGTGCTCCTGGAGGTTGTGGCCTTCACCGCCGATGTAGGCCGTCACCTCGAACCCGTTCGTCAGCCGGACACGGGCCACCTTGCGGAGGGCCGAGTTGGGCTTCTTCGGGGTCGTGGTGTACACGCGCGTGCAGACGCCCCGCTTCTGCGGGTTCCTCTGCAGGGCCGGCGCCTTGTTCTTCTTGGACTGCGCCTTGCGGCCCTTTCGCACGAGCTGGCTGATCGTCGGCATTCTCGCCCTCTGATCGTGATAAAAAACGCGCCGCTTCGGGCGCGTCGTGTCGGCCCACCGCCGTCGTTGCGGGGACCGGTCCGACTAGAGCAAGCAAAGCTAGGAAGGGTCCCCGGGGGTGTCAACGGGCGTTCGGCCTGGATTTGCCGGGGATTTCGAGGCTTCGGGAGCAGGCTCAACCGAGTCCGTAGAGAACGCCCACGTAGACGGCGTAGACGGCCACGAAAACGATCCCCGTACGTCTCCTGATGGGCCGGCGCAGGAACGCGAATCCGACGAGGGTCAGGCTCGCGAGCGCCATCACCGGCAAGTCCAGCGCCAGGGAGCGTCCGGGGACCGCGATCGGCTCGGGGCTGGCGATGGCCGCGACGCCCATGATGGCCAGGATGTTGAACATGTTGCTGCCCACCAGCGTGCCCACGACCATCACCGTCTTCCTGCGCAGTCCGGCCACGACCGTCGTCGCGACCTCTGGGAGCGACGTGCCCACGGCCACGACCGTCAGCCCGATGATCGTGTCGGACACGCCGATCCGCCCGGCGATCTGGGTCGCGGCACCCACGAGCAGGTCCGCGCCGAGCGGCAGCACGACCACGCCGATCCCGATGAAGAGCACGATCGTGCCGGGCTGCGTCGGCAAGCCCAGAACCCACTCGATGGGCGTCTGCATCTCGGCCGTCCGGTTCCCCAGGGCAGCGCGCGCGGTCAACAGCGTCCCCACGAGGAGCGCACCGATGAGCAGCCCGCCATCGAGGCGGCTCACACTCGAGCCCCAGGCGCAGATGACGACGAAGGCCGCGGTCACCAGCAGCATCAAGCCCCCGGAGCGCCGTATGCTCGACTCCGTCGTCCGGAGGGGGAAGACGATCGCCGCGACGCCTCCGACCATCAGGACGTTGGCGATGTTGCTCCCGACGACGTTGCCGAGAGCCAGCCCGGCGGACCCCGTCACCGCCGCGCGGACGGAGACGACCAGCTCCGGCAGCGATGTGCCGAGCCCCACGACCGTCAACGCGACGAGCGCGGAAGGCACGCCCGTGCGGCGAGCGAGCGCCACCGCCCCTCGGACGAGGAGGTCCCCTCCTCCCAGGAGGTAGATGAAGCCCGCGACGAGCTGCGCGTAGATCACGCCCGCCGCCGACTCAAGGCCCGACGCTCCCGTCGAGCACATGGGCGATCGCGTACAGAACGTCTCCCTCCGGGTAGCTCGTCCAGCGCAGCAGCTTGTAACTGCCGTCCCTGCACCGATACCGGTTCTCGAAGGAGACGGTCGGGATGCCCTCGGCCAGCTTGGACACCTCCCGCACGGTCTTCTCCACGTCTTCCGGGTGGACGAAGTCCAGGAACGGGCGATCGACCAGCTCCTCCTCACTCCATCCGAGCGCCTTCTCGAAGGCGGGATTGGTGGTCTTGAAGTACCCGTCCGTGCCCGCGATGCACATCAGGTCGATCGTGACGTCGAAGAACCGCCTGAACTGGTGGAGCTGGCGCATCCTCTGCTCGAGATCGTCGGCCATGTCGTTGAAGGTCCGGGCCAGAAGCCCTACCTCGTCCTCGCGGGCCGTGTTCGCACGCGCGCTCATGTCCCCCTGCCGGATCCGGTTCGCCACCTCGGCCAGGTGGTGGATAGGGAGCGCGAAGCGGAGTGCGAGGACGAGCCCGAGCACGATGGCGAACGCCGACAGGATGATCGCGGTCCGCCGCAGCCATCGCTCGAACTCCGCCACAGGCTGCATCCCTTCGTCGCGATCGATCTTCACGACGAGGGCCCAGCCGGTCGGCTCCACCCTGCGCGTCGCCGCCCACACCTCTTCGCCGCGGTAGTCGCGAATGCCGCCCACGAGCAGCGCCGCGTCGACGGAGAGCGCCCGTGCGGCGAGCGTCCCGGTTGCCTCCGAGAGCGGCACCGCCCCGTCTTCCCCGTCGCGATGCCTGGTCGGATGGAGCGTCCGTATCTCCGTCGACGGATCACCCGCGACGATCAGCGTCTCCCCCGTGTCGCCCAGCCCCCGGTGGTTCGCCGTGAGCTCGAGGAGCTGGGGCGCCTCCAGCGTCATCAGGAGCGTTCCCGCACGGAGACCTTCCCACTCCATGGAGGCCAGGAGCGTCACCTGGGGCGGGCCGGCATCGCTCACGGCGACGCCCGAGTAGCGCACGCCGGTGGCATCGGAGTCAGCCATCCGGGACTCGTCGATGATCGGCCGGGGCCGCCCCCGCTCGACCGCAGCCACGAGCTCGCCGTCCGGGTCCAGAACCTCGAGGAGGAGCGCGTTGCGCGACGCCTCCAAGGCGTCGGTGAGGATGGTTCGGATTCGCTCCGCCCGGGCAGGGCTCCCGTCCTCCAGGTATGCGGCGAGGCTCGCTCGCAGCTGCGTCCGGCTCGCGATCA
>JASFUR010000458.1:0-3178 GCA_050050215.1 Gemmatimonadota bacterium | reverse complement strand
CGCTCGGTGCCGAAGTAGAGGTTCTTCGCCAGCTGTTGCGTGAGAGTGCTACGGCCGCGGATCTCGTCCTTGTTGGTCCAGGCGTAGCCGATGGCCTTACGGAGAGCGTCCAGGTCGGAGGCGCTCAACCACGAGAAGTCGTCGTCGCCCGACCAATGGACCTCCTCCGCCACCGAGATCCAATCGACCCCCCGATGCTGTCGGAACCGGTAGTCCTCGGCGACGATGACCGCGCGCACGAGCTTCGGCGAGATCTGCTCGATCGGCGTCCATTCCTGCCGGATCTCGAACGGCACGCTGTCGGCACGGGCTTCCTCGCCGCGCTGCTCCATGAGCGCGGTTCGCCGCGGGTTCTCCTCCCGCAGCGTCCACGGGTAGGGGATGACGGCGTACCAGGCCAGGATGCCGAAGGTGAGGACTCCCGCCAGGGCGAGCAGGATCAGCTTGCGGCGCCTGGGCCGCCCGCCGGCCCCGGCACTCCCGCGGCTCCGGGCTTCCCGGGTTCGCGAGCGGCTGTCGTTGGTGGCGTCTTGCTGGGACACGGTGTCCGATGTGTTGCGGGATGTGATCGACCGCTCGTTTCACGCGCACGATCCATGCCAACGCGCCGCTGGTGACGGATGATCGGCGGCGCGATTCGCCCCCCACTTCGGTGGACCGTATTCTCTTCGCCCTCGCCTCGATCGGATGAGAGATCGGACGCCAACCGGAGGTGCGCTTGAAGACGTCGATGCAACGGACGGGCTCCTACCCCGCAGGCCTGCGCACGAAGCGCCTCCGCGCCGCAGCGCTGGCCACGGGACTCCTCCTCGCGGCGTCCACCCCGCCGCCACCGGTCGCGGCTCAGGACGGGGGCCACCTGAACCGGGCCATCGAGCTCCTCGAGTCGGACCAACCGGCCTTCGGCGTGCTGTCCTTCGACTACTCGCTCCAGAGCGCACGAACGCTGGCGAGCTCCGATCTCGACTTCATCATCATCGACATGGAGCACGCGCCCTACGACGTCGAGCGGCTGCGGACCTTCCTCCTGGGCATGACGGACAAGCGCCAGATCATGGAGAAGGGCAGCCTCCAGATGAACGTGACCCCCTTCGTGCGTGTGCCCGCGACCGGGCCGGAGGAAGTGCTCTACCAGGCCAAGCAGGTCCTCGACGTAGGGGTCTTCGGGGTCATGTACCCGTCCATCAGCACGCGTGCGGAGGCCGAGCACGCCGTGAGCGCGACGCGGTATCCGCAGGCTCGGGGCGCGCCGGACTTCGAGCCGGCCGGGCTCCGCGGCCGCAATCCCACGAACGCGATCTGGTTCTGGGGCGCGCGCGACTACATGCAGAGGGCCGACGTGTGGCCGCTCGACCCGGCCGGCGACCTCCTGGCCATCCTCCAGATCGAGACTCCGGAGGGTGTCGCCAACGTCGAGGACATCGTATCGGTTCCGGGGGTCGGCGTGATCTTCATTGGCCCTTCGGACCTGACCGCGGCCATGGGCTTTCCGCCGCAGGAGGAGGTCGAAGCCGCGATCCAGCGCGTCCTGCGGGCTTGCCTGGCGGCCGACGTCCCCTGCGCCATCACGACGAGCGCGGGGAGCGTCGAGCAGCGCATCCGTGAGGGCTTCCGGTTCGTCACCGTGGGCACCGACGGCGGCGTCTCGGGCGGGGTGAGCACGGCGCTCGAGCGAGGGCACGCGGCGTCCGGACGCTAGCGCCCGTTCAGACGCGAATCCCGGCCCGCCCGCGATCCGTCAGGATTCATGGAGGCCAGTTCCAACCCGGAGGCCGCCCGTCATGTCCAACGTGGCGTGAGATCCATGAACCCGGTACCTCGGCAAGCTTTGAGCGAGCGCGTGACGGCACAGACCGAGAAGGCGGATGTCCGTCGAGCGGCGCTCGGCGACCACGACGCCTTCGAGCGCCTGTACCGCTCGCACGTGGGACGAGTGTATTCGCTCGCGGTCCGGATGACGGGGCCCGAGCAGGCCGAGGACCTCGTTCAGGAGATCTTCCTGAGGGCGTGGAGTAAGCTCGACACGTTCCGGGGTGAGGCTCACTTCGGGACCTGGCTGTACCGGCTCGGCGTGAACCACATCATCCGACGGCGCAGCACCTGGAAGCGGCGGGAGTCGGTTCGGGCGTCGTGGACCGGCGTGCTGGACACGGTGGCCGCCCCCCGAAAGCGGGCCTCGGCCGAGGCCCTCGATCTCGAACGTGCGCTCGAGCGGCTGCCCGACCGGGCTCGCCAGGTCTTCTTGCTCTACGACGTGGAGGGCTGGAGCCACCAAGACGTCGCGAGAGCGCTCGGCGTGACCGTGGGCACGTCGAAGTCTCAGCTGCACCGGGCGCGGATGTTGATGCGCGAGGAATTGAATCGATGACGGATACATATCACCAGGAATGGACCGACCAGCTCTCGGACTACCTGTCCGGGGACCTGGACGACGTGGCCCGGGCGCGCCTCGAGGAGCACCTGGGCGGGTGCATGCCGTGTCGCGAGGTGCTCGTCGAGCTACGCGAAG
Source organism: Gemmatimonadota bacterium (assembly GCA_050050215.1). GTDB lineage: Bacteria > Gemmatimonadota > Gemmatimonadetes > Longimicrobiales > Gaopeijiaceae > UBA2982. The sequence continues at coordinate 669 of JASFUR010000458.1, read as the reverse complement.
TGGTGGCGCTTGCCGGCGGCGCCGAAGACCTCGAGCCTCCACGCGACCTCTGGCCCGACATCTCGGCCGCCCTGGCCTCTGGCGGCGTGCCCGCCCGACAGGGCGACGAGAGCGACGTGATCGCGTTGCCGACGGCCTCGGGACGTCCGATTCGAATCGCGATGTCGCCCGCGCGGCTCGCGGTGGCTGCCGCGGTGCTCGTGCTGATCTCGGTCGGGACGACCTGGACCGTGGCGTCGACCGCGCCGGCCCAGGCGGAGGCCGACCCGGTCGCCTCCGGTCCGCTCGGCGGCGGTGTCGCGGCGATGGCGGCGGACGATCCGATCCCGCCTGATCTCGCTGCCGAGCTCGGCGTGCTCGAGGATGTCCTCGCCAGCGCCCGGGCCGACCTCGACTCTACCACGGTCGCGGTGCTGGAGCGCAACATGAGGACCATCCAGACAGCCATCGACGACTCGAGGCACGCGCTCGCCGCGGATCCGGGCAACGCCTTCCTGGCCGAGCACCTGGAGCGCATGTACCGGCGCAAGCTGGTCTATCTCCAGGAAGCCGTCCGCGTGGCGGAGTGGGCGAGCTGATGATCCACGTGCTCCTCCTCGGGGCCCTGCTGGCGCAGGACGTGCCCGCGGATACGGCCGTCGACGTCCGTCAGGGGGACCGCCTCGTCGT
>JASFUR010000457.1:0-3181 GCA_050050215.1 Gemmatimonadota bacterium | reverse complement strand
CGATGGCGGAACAGGGCGTGAAGGTGACGGCTCGCGACTTGCCCGACGCCCACAAGGTGCCCCTCGAGACGCTGGCCAAGAGCCGATGGAAATAGTCCAGGTCAGCCTGCTCGGAGGGCTGTTGGCGCTCGACGGCACGTCGGTCGGCCAGTTCATGTTCTCGCGACCCCTGGTCGCGGGCGTGCTCGTGGGTTGGCTGCTCGGGGATCCGATGGGCGGTGTGGTCGTCGGTACGATCCTCGAGCTGTATCTGCTGGTTTCGTTCCCCACCGGGGGATCGCGCTTCCCCGAGGGTGCGACGGCCACCGTCGTCGCCGTGGCGGCCAGTTCGGTAACCGACGCGACGGGGGCGCTCCCGATCGCGGTGGCGGTCGGGCTCGTGTGGGGTCAGCTCGCGGGCGTTTCCGTGTCGTTCATGCGCAAGCTGAACTCGCGCATCGTGCCCGAGGCCGGAGTGAGGCACCCCGGGTCGGGAGGGGTCGTCGCGATCCACCTGGCCGCGATCTTCATCGACTTCCTGCGCGGCTCCATCGTGACTTTGCTGGGCGTGTTGATCGGCCGGGAGGTCGTGAGTCAGCTGCACCAGCCTTGGGGGCTGTCTCCCGCCGCGTCGATGGGGCTCCTGCTCGTCGGGGGGGCGGCGTCCCTCGGCATTCTGCTCCGCGATCTCGGAGGTTTCCGTAAACGGAAGGTTCTCTTCGCCGTCGGCCTCGCCCTCGGTGTTCTCGGAGGGAGCCTCCTGTGAGCGGCACGTTGTCACGTGGTGCGGTGACCTCGGCGTTCCTGCGGTCGTTCCTGATCCAGGGCTCGTGGAACTACCACACCATGCTCGGGACGGGATTCGCGTTCTCGGTCTTGCCCGGGCTCAAGAAGCTGTACGGAGGCGACCCACAGAAGCTGGACGAGTCCGTTCAGCGGCATTTGGAGCACTTCAACGCACACCCCTATCTGGCGGGCATCGCGCTGGGCGCGGCGCTCCGGTTGGAAGCGGACGGAGCCGACGCGGAGACGGTCCGCCGGTTCAAGCTCGCGGTCCGCGCTCCGCTGGGAGGTTTGGGGGACGCCCTGGTGTGGGCGGCGTGGCTCCCCGGGGTCTCGGTCCTCGCCCTCGCGCTGTACTGGCTCGGGCTGCCCGGCGCGTGGGCCGCGACGGTCTTTCTGGTCGTGTACAATGCGGGGCACGTGGGCTTGCGCCTGTGGGGCTTCCGCGTGGGCCTTAAGGAGGGCCGCACGGTCGGACGGAGACTGGGGGCGGCCAACCTCACGGCGTGGACGGCACGTCTGAAGGGAGTGGTCTCGGTCTTGCTCGGCATCCTTGCGGGCGCGCTGCTCGCGGGTCAGGGTGGCCTGGTCGCGTCGGGAGAGCTGTGGGTGGCGCTCGCGGTGTGCGCCTTCCTGGCGGGTTTGCTGGTCGGGCACCATGCTTGGAGGCCCGCCGCCGCCTCGGTGGTCGCCGCCATTGGAATCCTAGCTGCAGTTGGAATGCTGAGATGAGCCAGGACGAGCCGCTCCAGCGGGAAGTCGAGATCGTGAACCGCGCCGGGATGCACGCACGCCCGGCGGCGGAGTTCGTGAAGGTCGCCGGTCAGTTCGCCGCGCACATCCGCGTCGAGAAGGACGGGCTCGAGGTGAATGGAAAGAGCATCATGGGCGTCCTCATGCTGGCCGCCGAGCACGGAAGCAGACTGCGGCTCACCGCTGAGGGAGACGACGCCCACGATGCGCTCGCCGCGCTTTCGGACCTCATCGGACGGGGCTTCGAGGAGTTGGAGGCTTGAGGGGCCCCGGGCGTTCATGACCGTCGTTCTCGACGGGTCTCCGGCCTCGGAGGGTATCGCCTCCGGCACGGTCTTCCACCTGGAGTGGGGGATGCCGGTGGTGCCGCACGTCACGATCTCGGACGACCAGGCGGAGGCCGAGATCGCGCGGTTCCACGCCGCCCGGGAGTGGGCCAAGGAGCGCCTCGCGGAGCTCAAGGCGATGACCGAGGAGCGTCTCGGGCCCGTCGAGGCCCGGATCTTCGAGCCGCAGATCCTGATGCTCGACGACAGCGAAGTCGTGGACGGGACCGTGCGCTACATCAGCGAGAACCGGCTTTCGGCGGAGCGCGCGTTCGAGTGGCGCATGCTCGAGCTGCAGGCCATGTGGAACCGCACCTCCCACCCGATGGTGCTCGACCGGCTGAACGACCTCGAGGACATGGTCATCCGGGTCTTGCATCGCCTGCTCGGCCACCACGACCCGACCGACCTGGATTCGCTCGAGGAGGGCGTCATCGTCGTGGCGTCGAACCTGACGCCCAGCCTCACCGTCCACCTGGATCCGAAGAAGGTGCTGGGTGTCGCGACGGACAAGGGCACGCGCACGGCGCACTGGGCCATCCTCGCCCGCTCGCTGGAGATCCCGGCCGTGGTCGGGCTCGGCGACGTGACCAAACGCGCCGCGGAGGGTCAACGCGCCGTGCTCGACGGTCGCATCGGGAGAATCGTGCTCGATCCGGGCGTGGCGGAGGTGGAGAGCTTCGCTCTGAGGCAACGTGAACGCACGTCCTGGGAAGCGGATATCGAAGCCGTCGCCTCGCTAGAGTCCGTCACGGCCGACGGGCAGTACTTCGAGTTGCGCGCGAATCTCGATCTTCCGGCGGAGGCGGCTCAAGCACGGGCGCACGGGGCGGTCGGCATCGGTCTCATGCGCACCGAGTTCCTCGTCGTCGGTCGGAAGACCATGCCGGTCGAAGAGGACCAATACGAGGCCTACAAGGCCGTCGCGGAAGCGTTTCCCACCGGGGCTGTTTTCATCCGCACGTTCGACCTGGGCGGCGACAAGTTCCCCATGTTCCTCCATATGCCGCAGGAGGAGAACCCGTTTCTGGGCTGGCGCGCGATCCGTGTGTGCCTGGACGAGCCCCAGCTCTTCAGGACCCAGCTGCGGGCGCTGCTGCGGGCTACGGCCCATGGAGACGTCCGCATGATGCTTCCGCTCGTGAACGACGTCGACGAGGTGCGCCAGGTCCGACAGATGCTCGAGCAGGAGAGCAAAGCGCTCAGCGAGCGGGGCCTGGCCTACAACCCCGGCTACAAGCTCGGGGTCATGGTCGAGACGCCAGCGGCCGCCCTCGACGCGGCCGAGCTGGCCCGCTACTGCGACTTCTTCTCGATCGGCACGAACGACCTGGTCCAGT
>JASFUR010000456.1:0-3182 GCA_050050215.1 Gemmatimonadota bacterium | reverse complement strand
GCAGTCGGAGGGATTCTCGGCCTGGACACGTTCCTGTGGTGCCTGCCGCTCATCGGCGCCTTCGGGGGAGTTCTCGCCATCGCGCTGACCGTCCGGAATGGAACCCTCATCCCGACGCTGCTCCGCTTCCGCGAGCTCCTTTTCTACTTCGTGAGCTTCGGCAGAGTCGGCGACCGGAGAACCCTCACCACCCAGGGCTCCGTGGCCGTGCCGTACGGCGTGGCCGTCGCAGCGGGCGCCCTGGTGGCGTGGATCGGATGGGGGCCGACGCTATGAGCGGCCATCGCTTCCGGGTATGGGGTTCTCGAGACGGCCAGGCGCTCGTCGAGTTCGCGCTCGTCGTGCCCGTCCTGCTCGTGCTGATTCTGGGTCTCGTGGAGTTCGCGCGAGCCTGGAACACACAGCAGGTCCTCACGGACGCGGCCCGCGAGGGGCTCCGCAACTCCGTGGTCGCGAACCCGTCGTTCACGTACGACGACCTGCTGGGCCAGATCGACCAGGCCCTCGTCCGCGCGTCGCTCGACCCCGAGCACGCGGACGTGACGGTGGACGGTTGGAGAACCGGCACCGGCACACCGGCCCGGATTCGTATCGACTACCGCTACGAGGCCGGCCTCCTCGCGCCTGTCATCGGCTGGGTCTCCGACGACCGATATCTGGCGCTCTCGACCTCCTTCGTCATGCGCAACGAGTGATCGGGCTATCCCTATGAACATCTCTCGCTATTGGTGGATGCTGATCGGCGCCGCCGCTTCGGGCTTGCTCGCCGGATACGTCGCGCTGGTCTACGTGAGCGCCGAGCCCACGCCGCTCGAGGCCGCAGAGCCCGCGCGGACCATCGTCGTGGCCGCACGCGACCTTCCTGCCGGGGCCATCGTCCGGCGCGAGGACGTCGAAGCGGTCGAATGGCCCGGGGCCACGATCCCCGAAGGCTTCGCGACCCAGGCCGGCGAGGTCGTCGGCCGCGGGCTGATCACCGAGGTCAGGAAGAACGAGCCTCTTCTCGGCTCCAAGCTCGCGGACAAGGACGCGGGCGGCGGCTTGTCGATCACGATCCCGGAGGGCATGCGTGCCGTCTCGGTCGAGGTCGACCAGGTGATCGGGGTCGCGGGGTTCGTCCTCCCCGGCACGCGCGTCGACGTGCTGGTGACGATCATGCCAGGCACCGACCGACGGCAGATGACCACACGCATCATCCTGCAGAACGTCCGCGCTCTGGCCGCAGACCAGCGGTACCAGCAGGACATCGAGGGCGAGCCCCAGTACGTGACCGTCGTCACGCTGCTCGTGACCCCGGAAGACGCCGAGTCGCTCACGCTCGCCGCGACCGAGGGACGCATTCAGCTCGCGCTCAGAAACACGCTCGACTCCGACGAAGTCGAGAGCCGCGGCCGACGGATCACGTCGTTGATCACGCCGACCGCTCCGCGCTCGTCCGCCCCTGCCCGCCGACCTGCCCCGCAGGCCGATCCGGAGCAGGTAATCGAGTCCTATGAAGGTGGCAGCCGAACGCTGTTGAAGTTCGGCACGGGAGACGCACGATGATGGACCGAGAAGGCAGGACTGGCTCCGCGAGTCGCGCCTGGTGGTTCGCGCTGCTCCTCTTCGTCACGATGCTGATGGCGCCGCACGCGGTCGCGGGACAGCAGTTCATCACGGAGCCCGAGGGCTCGGTGAGCCTGGCCCGCGGCACGTCGGCGGTGCTGGTCAGCGACGTGGTGTTCAACCGCGTGTCGATGGCCGACCCCGAGGTGGCCGAGGCCGTCGTGGTGTCGCCTACGGAGGTGCTCATCAACGGGCGCAGCCTCGGAGCGACGACGTTCGTCGTTTGGGATACCGTCGGGGTGCGGCGCATCTACGGCGTCGAAGTGACCGCCGATGCACCGGCGCTCCAGCGCTCGATCGCGACTCTGTTCCCGAACGAGGACATCCAGGTCAGCGCCCGCGGAAACACGCTGATCCTGTCCGGGCGCGTGAGCTCCGCGTTCGTCGCACGCCGCTCGCTCGAGCTCGCCGAAAGCAGTGGCGCGGTCCTGATCGACAACCTGCAGACGCCGGCACCGAGCCAGATCATGCTGCACGTGCGCTTCGCCGAAGTCAGCAGGAGCGCGCTGAACAGCCTCGGCAACCAGATCATCGACGTCCTGAATCCACAGGACGCCACGACGGACGGCGACTGGCGCGGAACCACGGACTCCGACGGGGTCGTGGAGCTGTCTCTGATCAACAGCACCTCGCACCTGCGCACCGTAATCAAGGCGCTCAGGGAGACCGGCGACTACAAGAGCCTGGCGGAGCCGACGCTCCTGGCGCTCGACGGTCAGGCGGCCTCGTTCCTGGCGGGTGGTGAGTTCCCCTTCCCGACCGTGCAGGGTGCGAATCAGAGCAACGCGGTCAGCATCGAGTGGAGGGAGTTCGGCGTGAGGCTGAACTTCACACCGACCGTCACGAACTTCGGCAACATCCGACTGGACATCGCACCCGAGGTCTCCTCTCTCGATTTCGCCGGCGGCCTGACGATCTCCGGCTTCACGATGCCGACGATTCTCTCCCGGCGCGCCGAAACGCAGGTGGAGCTGCGCGAGGGGCAGTCCCTCGCCATCGCCGGCCTGCTCGATCGGTCGATCCAGGAGAACATCCGCAAGCTGCCGATCCTCGGGGACATCCCGATCCTCGGCAACCTCTTCAAGTCGAAGGACGAGCGGCAGCAGATGACGGAGCTGCTCGTCATCGTCACGCCCCAGATCGTCCAGCCGTCCGACGTGGCACCCGCAGTGCCCACCGGAGAGCCGGAGACCTGGGACATGGAAGACTGGCTCCTCCCGGCGCCGCCCGACGCGCTCGGCGCGGACGCCGGGCGCTGAGCCGCACCGCTGCCCCTGCGAGACGGAGATCCATGCCATGAGCCAGCTCACGACACACTCGAACCGTGCCGAGCGTCGCTACCCGAGCCCTGCGACCCCCGGGGCCGCGGGGCCGGTCGTCTGGCGCGCCGACGAGCGCGGGTCCGTGACGGTCATCGTGGTGGCGGCCATGGCCGCCCTGCTGGCCATGCTCGCTCTGGGCATCGACCTCGGCGGGCTCTTCAACGCCCGCTCGGAGGCGCAGCGCGCTGCCGACGCCGCCGCGCTGGCCGGTGCGAGCGCCTTCCTCGAGTACCAGGAGGACGAGGCGCAGAACGC
>JASFUR010000455.1:0-3185 GCA_050050215.1 Gemmatimonadota bacterium | reverse complement strand
GGTGGGCGACGTTCTCGGCCACCAGGTACGCATTGAGCTCGGGTCGCTTGATCTCCTCGACGTTCACGGAGATCTCGGCATTGGTCAGCACGGCGAGCTCGTCACGGAGCTTGTCGACCTCCGAGCCGCGCTTACCGATCACGACGCCGGGTCGGGCCGTGTGCAGCGTCACGACGATCTTGCTCGGCTTCCGCTCGATCTCGACGTGGCTCAGCGCGGCGTGCGAGAGCCGGCGGCGCAGATACTTGCGGATCGTCTCGTCCTCGTGGAGGAGCCGCGGGAAGTCACGCTCGGCGTACCAGCGCGACTTCCAGTCGTGAACGATGCCGAGCCTGAAGCCCGTCGGGTGTGTCTTCTGTCCCATCTAGTTGTCCCTCGTGTCGACGACCACCGTGATGTGGCTCGTCCGCTTGCGAATCGGAGATGCACGACCCTGCGCTCGGGCACGCCAACGCCGGAGCGTGGGTCCCTCGTCCACGAACGCCTCGCGCACGACGAGGTCGTCGACGTCCAGGACCGCGCCCTCGTCCTGTGACTTCACCTGGGCGTTCGCTACCGCGGAGCGGAGGGTCTTCCCCACCGGCTCGGCGGCCCCCTTCTTCGAGAACTGGAGGAGGGCGTATGCCTCGTTCACCGGCTTCCCGCGGATCTGGTCCACCACGAGCCGCACCTTTCGGGGACTCATACGGACGTGACGGGCTATGGCTCTGGCTTCCATGTCAGCTCGCAGACGATCGCTTGTCGGAGAGCCTGCCACCGTGACCCCGGAACAGCCGGGTCGGGGCGAACTCGCCGAGTTTGTGGCCTACCATGTTCTCCGTGATGTAGACCGGGACGAACTTGTTGCCATTGTGCACGGCAACCGTGTGGCCGACGAAATCCGGCGAGATCGTCGACGCACGGGACCACGTCTTCACGACCTTCTTCTCCCCCCTCGAGTTCATCACCTCGATCTTGAGGAGAAGCTTGTCGTCGATGAACGGGCCCTTCTTGACACTCCGTGGCATTGCTGGCTGCTCCTACTTCGTGGCTTTGCCGCGCCTGCGGCCACGCACGATGTCCTTGTTCGATGCCTTCTTGTTCTTGCGCGTCTTCTTGCCCTCGCGCTTGCCCCAGGGCGAAACGGGAGGACGTCCACCGGACGAGCGCCCCTCACCACCACCGAGGGGGTGGTCGACCGGGTTCATCGCCACGCCGCGCACCTTCGGACGGCGACCCCTCCAGCGGGCCGCGCCCGCCTTTCCGAGCACGGTCAGCTCATGGTCGGTGTTGCCGACCTGGCCGATCGTGGCGGAGCACTCCTTACGAACGCGGCGAACCTCCGTGGACGGAAGACGCAGCGTCACGAACGCGCCCTCCTTGGCCACCACCTGGACACCGGCACCGGCGGAACGTGCCATCTGGCCGCCCTTGCCCGGCTTCAGCTCCACGTTGTGGACCGTGGTGCCGAGCGGCACCAGCTCGAGCGGGAGCGACGACCCGATGCGCACGTCGGCCTGCGGGCCCGACATCACCACATCACCCACGGAGAGACCCCTGGGATGCAGGATGTAGCGCTTCTCGCCGTCCACGTAGTGGATGAGCGCGATGTTCGCGGACCGGTTCGGATCGTACTCGATCTCGGCGACGCGTCCCTCGATACCGTGCTTGTCACGCCTGAAATCGATGCGGCGATAGCGGCGCTTGTGACCGCCCCCGCGGCGACGCAGGGTGATGCGTCCGTGATGGTTGCGGCCGCCCTTCGAGGCGTTCGACTCGGTGAGCGACTTCTCCGGTCCCTTGCGGGTCAAGACCTCGCTGTTCTGGAGAATCGAGCGCTCGCGCGTTCCGGGCGTAACCGGTCTGAATTTCTTGATAGCCATGGATCAACCGACCTCGTAGAGCTCGATGTGGTCGCCCTCTGCGAGTTGCACGATCGCCTTCTTGAAAGAGGGACGCCGGCCTGCCTGGTGGTTCCGCGACATGCGGCCCAGGAAGGAGCGCTTGATCTTTCCGGCGTACTTCATGGTGCGGACGTCCGAGACGGTCACGTCCCAGATCCGCTCCACCGCCTTGCCGATCTCGATCTTGTTCGCCTTCCCGTCGACGATGAAGGTGTAGACGTTGTCCGTCTCCATCTGCTGCGCCGTCTTCTCGGTCACGACCGGAGAGAGAATCACGTCGTAGACGTCACTCATCGGACTGCTCCTCCTCGTCAGCCGCCGCGGCCTCCTCGGCCTCCGGCTCAGCCTCCTCGGCTTCCGGCTCGGCCTTGGCCGACGCGGCACCGTTCTCCAGCGCGCTCCTCTCGATCACGACCGTCCCGGCCCAGAGCACGTCGTAGACGGACTCCTCGCCGAACGGCAGGACGGTCAGCGTCGATACGTTCCGCGCGGAGAGGTAGAGCTGCTCGTTCTTTCCGTCGGTCAGGATGAGCACCTTGCCCTCCGCACCCAGGGCGCCGACGTAGGCGATCAGGTCACGGGTCCTGGGGACGTCGCTCTTCGGCAGGTCGGCGATGACGACGCGGTCGTTCTCGGCCCGGTCGTTGAGCGCCGAGCGCCGAGCGAGCGCCTTGACCTTCTTGGGCACGCGCTGACGCCACGAGTGCGGGATGGGCGGGAAGGCGATACCGCCTCCCTCCCACTGTACGGCGCGGATCGTTCCCTGACGGGCGCGACCGGTGCCCTTCTGGCGCCACGGCTTGCGGGATCCACCCCTCACCTCGCCTCGGCTCTTGGCGGAGGCGGTGCCCTGACGCTGGTTCGACAGGTAGGCCTTAACCACCTGGTGCATGACGGAGTCGTTCACGACCCCATCGAAGAGCGCCTCGGGGAGGGCCCTCGCGCGGCCTTTCTTGCCGTCCGCCTTGTAGTAGCGTGCCTTATACATGATTCACTTCGAGATCAGGACGTAGCCGTTGCGGGACCCCGGAACGCCACCCTTCACGAAGAGGAGGTTGCGCTCGCCGTCGACCCGGACCACCTGCAGGTTCCGGATCGTGGTGCGCCCTCCTCCCATGCGGCCCGGGAGCTTCTTCCCCTTGATGACGCGCGAAGGGTCGGTACCCGGGCCCATAGAGCCGGGGGTGCGGGACATCGGGTGCCCGTGTCCGCCAGGACGCCCCGCGAAGCCGTGCCGCTTCACGACGCCCTGGAAGCCTCGACCCTTCGAGCGACCGGTGACCTTCACGCGATCGCCTGCTT
>JASFUR010000454.1:0-3188 GCA_050050215.1 Gemmatimonadota bacterium | reverse complement strand
TCACCGAACGCCTCGGCGAGGATCTGAGCGGGAAGACGATCGCCGTGTGGGGTTTGGCGTTCAAACCGAACACGGACGACATGCGTGAGGCGCCCAGCATCGTCACCATCGAAGGGCTGCTCGAGCGCGGGGCGAAGGTCGTCGCGCACGATCCGGTCGCGATCGACGAGGCACGGCACCACTTCGGGGACCGCATCGAGTACGTGAAGACGAACTACGACGCCCTGGAGGGTGCCGCGGCGCTCGTCATCCACACGGAGTGGCATCCATACAGGCATCCGGATTTCGACCGCATGCGCGAGGCGATGGCCCAGCCGATCATATTCGACGGGCGCAATCTCTACGACCCGGAGAGCGCCGCCGAGGAGGGCTTCGAGTACCACAGCATCGGCAGGCGCGCCCGCTCACCCGAGACGGAGGGCTGACCGTGCGCATCCTGCTCACCGGAGCCGCGGGCTTCCTCGGCTCGCACCTGGCCGAGCGCTTCCTGCGCGAGGGGCACGAGGTCATCGGGCTGGACAACTTCGTCACGGGCTCCCGTTCGAACGTCGAGCACCTGACCTCGTACGACGGCTTCAGCTTCATCGAGCACGACATCTCGAATCCGATCGTCCTGCCCGAGCCGCTCGACGGAGTGCTGCACTTCGCCTCGCCGGCCAGCCCGGTCGACTACCTCGAGCTGCCTATCCAGACGCTCAAGGTCGGCAGCCTCGGGACGCACAACGCGCTGGGGATCGCGCTGGCCAAGAAGGCGCGGCTCCTGCTGGCGTCCACCTCCGAGGTCTACGGCGACCCGCTCGTGCATCCGCAGCCCGAGACGTACTGGGGCAACGTGAACCCGGTCGGACTGCGCGGCGTCTACGACGAGGCCAAGCGCTTCGCGGAGGCGATCACGATGGCGTACCACCGCTACCACGGCGTCGATACGCGCATCGTCCGCATCTTCAACACCTACGGACCCCGGATGCGGCCCGGCGACGGACGCGTCGTCTCGAACTTCGTCGTGCAGGCCCTGCGCGGCGACCCGATCACGATCTACGGGGACGGCAGCCAGACCCGCTCGTTCTGCTACGTCGAGGACGAGGTCGACGGCATCTTCCGGCTCTTCCATTCGGACCGGGTCGATCCGACGAACATCGGCAACCCGAACGAGTTCACGATCCGTGAGCTGGCCGAGGTGGTGCTCGAGGAGACGGGCAGCGGCTCGGAGCTCGAGGCGCTCCCGCTGCCGGCCGACGATCCGAAGGTCAGGCGCCCCGACATCACCATCGCCAGGGACGTTCTGGGGTGGGAGCCGAAGATCGAACTGCGGGAGGGGATCCAGCGCACGCTGCCCTACTTCCGGGAGGAGTTGGAGCGTCACGACGCGAAGGCGCGGACCATCTGAGCCCGGCGCGGGTCTCAGGGGGCACGGGGCCTTTACCCCACCCTTCTCATCCCCCAAGCTTTCCCCATGGTGACCGACCAGAGGCAAGCCCGTCGGATCGTCGCGCGCGGGATCAGCGCGTGGGAGCGCGACGACTTCGAATCGGCGCTCAAGACGTTCGAGGAGGTCCTGAAGGACCATCCTCAGTTCGCCGACGTCCACAACAAGGCCGGGCTCTGCCTGGCCATGCTCAACCGGCTGGAGGAGGCGCTCGCCCACTTCGACGCAGCGGTGGAGCAGAATGCGTCGTACGCCGAGGCTCACCTCAATCGCGGCATCGTCCTCAACGATCTGGGACGACACGCCGAGGCTGCGGAGGCGTTCTCCAAGGCGGGTGAGCTCGACACGAAAGACTCGCCGGTCTACCCCTCCGAAGTAGGCAACCGTATCGCCGTCACCCTCGCCCAATTGGGTGATCTGTATCTGGTGGCCAATCACCCGGAAGAGGCGATCACGCACTACGAGAAGGCGCTCGACATCCGCCCCCGTTTCATGGATATCCGGAGCAAGTTCGCCGAGACGCTCATCGAGCTGGGCGAGTTGGACCGGGCCAGGGACGAGCTCAGGCTGATCCTCGAGTCCCGTCCGTCGTTCGTGGGCGCCCGTGTGCGCCTGGGCGTGGTGCTCCATCGCCTCGACCAGGACGACGCGGCGGTGAAGGAATGGGAACAGTGCCTCGAGGACGACCCGACCGACATGCGGGCGCGGGCCTATCTCGCCTCGGTGCACCACGAGCAAGCGGGGGAAGGGGCGGCCGAGGAATGAGCGACCGCGCCCCGGTGGCCGGTCCGATCCTTGCACTCGTCGATCGTCAATGATGAAACGCTCGATTCCGTTCCCGCTCGTGCTCCTGATGGCTGCGGCCGCGTGCACCACGCGTCAGACGGAGGAGAACGCCGTCCGTCGCGGCGACGAGGCGTTCGCGCAGGGTGACTACGACGAGGCCCTGGCCGAGTACCGTCTGGCGGTGCGCCAGGGGGCGGAGGGCCCCGAAGTCGCGACCAGAGTCGCGCACACCTACGCCGTCATGGGTCGAGTGGACGACGCCGGCAGCTACTACTTGGACGCGGCCGCCCGTGACTCCGTGGTGGCGGACCAGGCCGTGTCCGACCTGATGCGGTTGGCCAGGGACGCCCAGGCGCGCCAGGATCGGTTCGCCATGGCAGAGGCCGTGGAGACGGCGCTCACGCTGCGCCCCGGCATCGGCGTCGGTGACATGTCGCTTCCTCTGGCTCGGCACTACTTCCAGAACGGCGAGTACGGGCGCGCCCTGCCATTCTACCAGAAGGCCCTCCAGGAGGCCGCCGACTCGGTGCCGGAGATCGTGTTCGAGGTCGGCCAGGCGCACGAAGAGATCGGCGACTGCGAGCACGCGCTCTTCTTCTTCGAGCAGTTCCGCTCGATGGTCCGTCCGTGGCAGCGCGGCGAGGTCGATTGGTACATCGGCACGTGCGCGTTCAACATCGCGAGGGACCTCCAGGGCAGCTCGGACCCCGAGGAGCTGGAGCGAGCCCTCGAGCTGATCGACCGGACGGTCGATGTCGGTGAGCCCCGCAACATCCAGGCGCAGGCGTGGTTCGAGAAGGGTGAGATTCTTTCCGAGCTCGGCCGCTGCACCGAGGCCCAGGAGGCCTACTCGCAGGTGCGCTACGCGGACCAGGCGGGCTCGTGGGTCGACAGGGCCCAGTCGCGCTTCGACGAGATCCGTTTCGGCTCCGGCTTGGAGCATCTGAGAGAGGGACGCTGTCGCTGAACATGCCAC
>JASFUR010000453.1:0-3197 GCA_050050215.1 Gemmatimonadota bacterium | reverse complement strand
GCGACGGGACCCCCGCCGGGCGCATGGGCGGCGAGTAGGCCTACGCACGAGAGGACGGCGACGCCCACGGCCGCGATGAGCACGGGCGAGCCGAGCACGTCGTATGCGCGGAGGCGCCCCGACCGGATGGGGCCGGACGCGGCGCTCCGCTCCCAGCGGAACATCGCGACGGCAAGCCCGGTGAGGACGATGAAGGCAGCCTTCACGTCGGGCGGGAGTGTGGCGGTCCCCGGGAAGGTGTGACGGACGGCGAAGACGACCGCTGCGGCGGCGATCCCGGTGCCGATCGCGGTGCCGAGCCACCAGACTCCGGCCTCGCCCACCAGGCGCGCGCCTTGTTGGGACGGCCCGGCGCCCGCCGCCCAGTGCACGAAGTGCTCACCGCGCCGGACGCGCAGCCGTTGACCCCACAGCCCTGTGGCGACGAGGAAACAGAGTACAGACAGGAGTCCCGCCGTCCCTGCGGCCACGAGTTGGAGTGAGCGGACCTGCCGGCGCTGCTCGACCACCGGCGGTCGAACCGTCGGACTCCACTCGATCGACCACACTCCGGCTGGAACCGGGCTCTCCACGAGGACACCCTCGGATTCGTCGTCGTGTGGTAGCATCACGAGGGCGAGCGTCGCGCTCGTCGCACAAACCATCGACACGAGAGCGAGGATGATCCACGACGTTCGGTCACGTCCCGACAGGGCGCGCCCGAGCTCGAAGGCCGGCCGGAAGCGATCGATTGAGTCCATTGAGGCCTGGTTTCCCTGGAGGCTCTGCGCACGCCGCCGGCGACGCGCAGGACGACGCCTGCTGCCGACTCCGCTGTCTGCTTAGAGCTGCGTGTACGGCGCCGGGTTGTCCAGCCCGACACGGAATCGTTGTGGCGCAGGCTCTCCGGTCCCTAGTGTAGAAATCCAGCGTAGTAGACCGGTACGTCTCCTTCGGGACGTGTCGGGGGCGCTCCCCCCAGGCAGACTGCGAGCTGTACGATGAGCAAGTCGGAATGGGAGCAGCACGTCACGACGATGTGCAGTGACGCCTGGGAAATCGGTCCGTTCGTCACCGAAAAGGTCATCGCGGCGCTCGAGCATCTCGTCGTCGCCGATCAGGTGAGCGATTTCACCGTGGCCGAGGTCCTCTGTCGCTTCGGCGTGGACGGGGCGGAAGCGGACATGGCCGCGCCCGGCATCCACGCGACGATGAAGCGCTTCGAAACCCACCCCGCACGCAATCCGTCGTGAGAGAAGAGGCAGGCGCACGCCGTCAAGGATGCGGCCTGCTTCGAGCAGGGTGAGCCAGGGGGCTCGCCCCGAGTTTCTGGCGAGGGAGGGGTATGATGAAGGGTGCATTCCGAGCGATCATGGTGATGAGCCTGGTCGCCTTCAGCGCGGGCTCGATCGAGGCCGCGGAGCCGAACGTCCCGGGAGACGGGCTCGGCCACCGGATCGTCGTCGTCAACGAGTCCGCCACGCCGGTCCGCGTGTACGTCGAAGATTCGCAGGGAGAGCGCTACGCGCTCGGCAGGCTGGAACGGGGGCGGACGCAGGCGTTCGACGCCCCGGCCGGTGTGATGGAGCACGGCGAATTCCGCGTGCGGGTCCATCCGGACTACTACGCGCAGCGGTTCACGGACCCGGCGAAGATCACGACGAGACCGCTCGAGATCGCGGACAACGAGACCGTGGTCCTGTGGCTGGATAGGGAGTTGAGTCGGTCGACGGTCGAGGTCTGGGTGGGCTGAGCTCCACGCATGGACGGGAGGTGTCGGGCCGCGGGGCACGAGTCGCTCCGCGGCCCACGTCGTACGTGCTGAATCTGCGGCGGTCGAAGCGGTTCCAGCGTCGGTCTTCCGTCGATCCGTGATCCCGTCCGCGTCCCGAATCGAGGATCCGCTATCTTTGGGACGTCCGGATCGGACGGGCGAGGCCTGCGAGACGGCGTTCGTGGGCTCTTTCCCTCTCCGCCCCTGATCGTGCAGCTCCACTCTGGAGCGCATGTCGATGAACGGGGAGGCAACCTGGCCAGGCGAGCGAACTACGGCTTCGAGAAGCGGCAGCGGGAGATCCGGAAGCAGAAGAAGAAGGAGGAGAAAGCCGCCCAGAAGCGCGAGGCGGCGGATGCGCCGGAGCATGTCGACGAGACGCTGGACGGTAGTCCGGGCGGCGCGGGTCGCACCGACAGTGACTGAGCTGCCACAGACACGGCCCGACATCGACGCTGCGCTGCGCGCTCGTCTCGACGCGATCTGTGAAGAGGGGCGGTCGTTCTGGCACCGCTTCGACACAGAGGTCCGGCAGGATCATTGGCACCCCTTCGTGGCGGCCGACTACGACTCCGTGCTGGACCGGCTCGTGTCGCTCCGCGAGCCCGGTCAGCGGTTTCTGGAGTGGGGCTCGGCGGTGGGCGTGATCACGATCATGGCCGATATGCTCGGATTCGACTCCTACGGAATCGAGCTGGATGCATCGCTCGTGCAGGTGGCGCGCGAGCTGGCCGAGCGCGCGGGCTCGAAGGCCCGGTTCGCCACGGGAAGCTTCATCCCGATGGGGTGGGAGTGGAGGCCCCGGGACGGAGACGCGCGCCTCGGTACCATCGGACAAGGACCGTCCGGCTACGTGCAGCTCGGGCTGGCGCTGAGCGACTTCGACGTCGTGTATGCGTATCCGTGGAGGGGCGAGGAGGCGATGATGCTCGAGTTGATGCGCGCTCACGGCAAGGAGGACGCCCGCCTGGTCTTGCACTCGAGCGACTACGGAACGCAGGTCTACCGCCACGGCCGTCCCGAGTAGATCGCCGCTCGGTCGCTCATCACCGAGTCGAGGCGCTCGCTCGCCTCGCGATGATGGTGATCGCCCCCGCTGCGTCGACCTGATTCCACCCGATGCTGCCCGCGGCCGTGATGTCCAGGTAGTCCAGGGAGCCCCCGCTGTTGGTGATTGCGACGCCCTGCCACGGACCGGTTGTGGCACCCATGGTGATGTGGTCCTTCGAATTGCCCTCCGCGACCAGGTAGCCCGTGCCCGTGACCGAGACACCGACGTCCGGTGCGAACAGCCGATCGACACCGGGCTCGATGGTGAACAGCGGGGCCAGCTCCGAGGAGACCGACCGCCAGGGTGCGAAGGGCGGCAGCGTTCCGCGTCGACCCTTTTGGGCCATACGCGGGACCCCTAAGATCGGTCCCGAGGCGCGGCCCAGTGGTTCTC
>JASFUR010000452.1:0-3217 GCA_050050215.1 Gemmatimonadota bacterium | reverse complement strand
AGCTCGTCGCTCCGGCGCTCAGCTCGAGCGTGTCGAGCGAGTTCCGGAGCCGAGCCCGATCCGAGGTCGACCGCTCGAGGACGGTCGCCCCCTGCGAGAAGGCCACGAGGGAAGCCCGGTCGAGCGGGCCCAGCTCGTCGAAGATCGTGGTGGCCTCGTCGATCGCCTGGTCCAGATGGCCGCCGGCCTCCATCGAGTAGGACTGATCCACCAGGACCACCACCTCGCGAGGGCCGCCGGTGGCTCCGAGGCCGGTTTCGCTGTCATCCAGGAAGGGACGAGCGAAGGCGAGGGCCAGGAGCGCGAGGGCCAACGCCCGGAGGCTGAGCAGGAACCAGTGCTGGATGCGGCGGCGGCGCTGTTCCTGGTACGGGATCTTCTCCAGGAACATGAGCGACGGGAAGTGCACCACGTTGCGGCGCTGGCGCCGGGTCATGTGCACCACGATCGGTACGGCGACGCCTGCGATGCCGAGCAGGAAGAGCGGAACGAGGAACGCCAGGCTCATCGGACCTTCATCATCCGCTCACGGGCCAACAGATACTGAAAGAGCGCCAGGTCGAGCGGCTTCGACGTGTCCAGCAGCGTGTAGTCCATCCGGTTGCCCGTCATGCGCGTCTTCAGCGTCTCGAGGTGGTTCGAGACCATCTGCCGGTACTCCTCACGAAGCTTCGACGGGATCACCGGGATCTGCTCGTGGGTCTCGAGGTCCTCGAAGCCGGATGCCTCCTCGAACGGGAACTCGAGTTCCGTCGGGTCCATGACGTGGAACACGATGATGTCGTGGCCCCGTGCCCGCAGGGGGCCGAGCGCCTGCATCACGGAATCGGGGTCCTCGTAGAAGTCGGAGATGACGACGAGGATGCCCTTCCGTCTCAGCAGCTCGGTGATCTGCAGCAGCGGGCCCGCCAGCTCCCCGCGCCTACCCGCCTGTGCCTGGTCGAGCAGGTGGAGCACCGTGTCGAAGTGCTTCATCGACGGTGGGACGTACTCCACGATCTCGTGGTCGAACGTGACGAGACCTACGCGATCCCTCTGCTGGTTCGAGAAGAACGACAGGCATGCCGCCAGGTAGCGGGCGTAGTCGAGCTTGGTGAGCGTGTGGCTCCCGTACGACATCGACGCCGACACGTCGAGCAGCACGGCGAAGTTCGCGTTGGTATCCGCCTCGAAGAGCTTGATGTAATGGCGGTCGGTGCGCGCGAAGAGGCGCCAGTCGATGCGGCGGATGTCGTCGCCCGGCATGTACGGGCGGTGCTCCGCGAAGTCGATGCTGAAGCCGAGGTGCGGCGAACGGTGCAGACCGGTCAGGAAGCCGTCGACCACCGTCTTGGCCAACAGCTGCAGATTGCCGATCCGGCCCAGGACCGCGGGGTCGAGGAACTGCGCCCCCGTGGTCGACGCGCCTGTAGAAGTCGAAGCCACCGCGTGCCGTCCCTACATGCCCGAGGACGGAACGCTGCACGCGTCCAGGAGCATGTCGATCATCTCGGACGAGGTTCTTCCCTCGGACTCCGCGTGGAAGTTCGTCAGGACGCGATGCCGTAGCACCGGATGCGCCAGCGCGCTGATGTCCTCGAAGCTCACGTGATAGCGGCCCTTCGTAAGCGCCCGGGCCTTGGCACCGAGCACCAGATACTGGGCCGCGCGTGGCGACGCTCCGTACGCGATCCACTTCTTCACGAAGTCGGGCGTGTCCCCGTTCGGGCTGGGTCGGCTCAGACGCACGAGGCTGACCGCGTACCGCAGCACGGAGTCGGACACGGGCACGCGCCGGACCAGCTGCTGGAAGGCGATCAAGTCGGGCCCCGTCACCGCGTGACTGAACTCGGGGTTCAGGATCCCGGTCGTGGAGCGGATGACCTCCAGCTCCTCCTCCTCGTTGAGGTGGTTGATCTGGATCTCGAACATGAAGCGATCGAGCTGGGCCTCGGGCAACGGATATGTGCCCTCCAGCTCGATGGGATTCTGCGTGGCGAAGACGTAGAACGGCTCCTCGAGCTCGTAGGTGCGGCCCTGCACGGTCACGCGGTGCTCCTGCATCGCCTCGAGGAGCGCGGCCTGTGTCTTCGGCGGCGTCCGGTTGATCTCGTCCGCCAGCACGATGTTGGCGAAGACCGGGCCGGGCGCGAACACCATCTGGCGCTGTCCGGTCGCCGCGTCCTCCTGGATGATGTCCGTTCCGGTGATGTCCGACGGCATCAGGTCGGGCGTGAACTGGATGCGCGAGAACTTCAGATCGAGCACCTGCGCCACGGTGTGGATGAGGAGCGTCTTCGCGAGTCCGGGAACGCCCATGAGGAGGCTGTTGCCGCCCACGAAGAGCGACAGCAACACCTGCTCGATCACCTCTTCCTGGCCGACGATGAGCTTGCGGATCTCGGAGATGATCTGCTCGCGCCCGCTCTTGAGGCGGTCGGCGAGCGCGACGTCGTCCGCGTTGTCCAGGGCTATCGTGCCGATCGCATCATCAGACAAGGTTGTCTCCGTGTTCTCTCTTGGTGGACCGCAGCTCGTCGCGGCGGGCAGCCATTCTAATGGTTGAAGCCGTATACGACAGAGGTCGTTCCGGGCCGGCTCGTTAGGTGCCCCGTCAACTCTCGCTCCGCAGCTCGAGGAGCAGCTCGAGGGCCTCGGCGTAGTTGGGCGCGGCCTCCAGGGCCCTCAGCACCGAGCGACGCGCTTCTGCCCGGTCGCCGGCGTCGCGTTGCGCCACTGCGAGGAGGTAGAACGCCTCTGCCCGGTCGGCCGGGTCGAGGGCGATGACCGCCTGCCGCTCACGCACCGCGCCCTCGTGATTCCCGATGGTCGCATCCAGTGCCGCCAATCGCTGGTGGAGCTCCATCTCGTAGGGCCAGATGAGGACTGCCTTGTTGAGGGCGGCCGACGCATCGGCCGGACGGTCGAGCTCCTCGAGGAGGTCGGCTTCCTTGATCAGCGCGCGGTAGTTGGATTCGGACAGCTCGTTCATGCGATGGAGGGCCGCTGCGGCCTGGTCGAGCTCGCCCCGCTCCTCGTGGATCTGCGCCAGGAACCAGTAGGGGCTGTCGGCTTCTCCGTACTCCGGCCACATGCGGAGCGCGGCCTGGAACTGCTCCTCGGCGTCGTCGAGGAGATCATCGCGCAGGAGCAGGGCCCCCAGGCGCATGCGGGCGATGAAGCTGCCCGGATGGGCGCGCACGTAATCCTCCATCGCGTCGGCGTCCGCGGTGTTGCC
>JASFUR010000451.1:0-3230 GCA_050050215.1 Gemmatimonadota bacterium | reverse complement strand
ACAGGGGGAAAGGATGAGGACGATGAGGAGGCTGTTGGGATCGATCGCGCTCGCGGCGCTCGTCGCGGCGCACGGGGCGCCTCTGACGCCCGCTGCGGCGCAGGAAGTTGTGCGCGTCCCGGGAGACGACGTCGCGATCTACAATCTGGCGGGCCGGATGCAGGTCGTGCGGGGCGGTGGCTCCGAGGTCGTGGTGCGCATCGTGAGGGGTGGCGACGACGCCGACCGGCTGCGCGTGGAGACCGGGGAGTTACGGGGGCGACAGACGCTTCGGATCATCTTCCCCGACGACGAGATCGTATACCCGGAGATGGGCCGGGGCTCCAACGCGTCGATGGACGTGCGGGACGACGGTACGTTCGGGGACGGCCGCGGACGTGACGGCGACCGTGTGCGCATCCATGGGCGCGGGTCGGGGATGGAGGCCTGGGCCGACGTGGTCGTGGAGGTGCCCGCCGGCCAGACGATGTCGACCTATCTGGGTGTCGGCCGAATCGAGGCGACCGGCGTAGACGGCACGGTGCGGCTCGACAGCGGCTCCGGCGGTATCACCGCGTCCGACATGTCCGGCTCGCTCGTCGTCGACACCGGCTCGGGGGGCGTCGAGGTCAGCGGCATGAACGGCAGCCTGAGCGTCGATACCGGGTCCGGCGGCGTGGACGTCTCGGACGTGGCCGGTGAAGACGTCTCGATAGACACGGGCTCGGGCGGCGTCGACGTACGGAACGTCCGGGCCGGCAGCCTCATGGTGGACACGGGTTCGGGCTCTGTCGACTTGAGCGGGGTCTCCGCGCCGGACGTCTACGTGGATACCGGCAGCGGCGGGATCGACCTGGAGCTTCTCGTGGACGTCGACCGACTCGTGCTCGACACGGGCTCCGGCTCGGTGATCGTGCGCGCGCCCGCCGATCTGGGCGGCATGGTCGAGATCGACACGGGGAGCGGAAGCATCGACCTCGACTTCCCGCTCGAGGTGAACTCCGTGCGACGCGACCGCGTTCGTGGACGGCTCGGCGACGGGGACGGCGAGATCCGCGTCGACACCGGCTCCGGGAGCGTACGCTTCCGGCGGAAGGGGCCGGAGATTTAGGTGCCGGCGCGGGGCCCTGCTCGGGGCCCCGCCAGGCCCCTCGCAGAACCCCGGCCGGAGCCGGTCACACGGCCTATCGGCTCAAGCTGTAAGGTGCAGCTGCGATGTTGTCGATCGCCCATATGTCCCCTGGGAGCGTGACGACGTAGGCGGTGTTGCCGATGATCTCGAGCGAGGTCGGCTGGTCTAGCTCGCCCAGGACCTCGGAGAACGTGCCGTCGCCTTCCACCTTCACGAGCGACCCGGTGCCGTGTTCCGCAGGATCTCCGGCTGCAGCACCGTCCCAGTGGCCCTGCGCGAGTGCGAAGATCGTCTCGCCGCGACCGCGTTCTACGTCGACGAGCAACGGCGCACCGGCAGCAACTTCGGAGACGTCGGTCGAGTTCGGTGCGAATGCCATGACCCTACCGTTCTCCGGCAGATGCGGCGTAGGACCAGCCTCCGCCATGTAGATCGTATTGCCTTGCACCTCGAGTCCGGTCGGGACGACGTTGCCGAACGTCTGGAGCTCGGTGATCTCGCCGTCGAGCGTCACGTGGAGCACCCGGTTGAGGTGCCCGTCGGTCACCAGGAGCCCTCCGCGGTAGGCTTCGAGCGCGTAGAGCACTCCGGTCGATACGAAGAAGTCGAAGCCGCTGGGGGGATGTGCCACGTTATAGGCCCCGATATCGATGATCGGGGTGAACGTACCGGGCCCGTCCATGCGGTAGATTCCGTTGACCAGGCCCGTCGGGAAGAGGACGGGGTCGCTGACGAGAGTGACCAGCACGTAGGCCGTTCCCTCGACGAAGGCGACATCGACGGCCCCGCCCGACCCGATCACCCACGGCG
This sequence comes from Gemmatimonadota bacterium, assembly GCA_050050215.1. Taxonomy (GTDB): domain Bacteria; phylum Gemmatimonadota; class Gemmatimonadetes; order Longimicrobiales; family Gaopeijiaceae; genus UBA2982. Next base: position 1,309 of record JASFUR010000451.1, on the reverse strand, counting down.
GCAGTCCGGTGGCGAACGGCTCGACCTCTCCGGTCGTCGGATCGACCCGGCTGATGCTCCCGGAGGCGCCTTCGGTGACGAAGAGGTCCCCGCCGGGGCCCACGGTGCTCCCCGAGGCGCCGGCCAGGCCGGACACGAGCTGCCGCGCGGTCGGGGTGGGTGACGCGCTCATCGGGTTCAGCGCGAGCGTCGCGCTCGCGTTCTCCTCGGGCTCCAGGGGCGTCGTGATGGCCTCCGAGCAGCCCCAGAGCACCAGAGTCGCGCACGCCGTGAACAAGGACGCGCGTCGGAACGGAATGCTGCCTTGCATGTCTACCTCCGTCGACGGTCTTCAGTACGAATCGTGGGCCGGGTCTGAATCCGACCGTGTGACGAGAAGCGAGATTTTCCGCGACAGTGGCTCATGGGTGGCGTGAGCCGGGGCGTTGCGGGCATGCTTAGGGAGACCTCATGACGGAGCCCGGACCGGACATGACAGAGCAATCAGACGTCACCGGGCTCCTCCTGGCCGCCGCCGACGGCGACGGCTCCGCGCTCGAGCGACTGGTGCCCATCGTCTACACGGAGCTCCGTCGCATCGCGCATCGCCGTCTCGGTGGCGAGCGCGTGGACCACACGCTCGGAACCACCGATCTGGTGCACGAGGCCTACCTCAAGCTGGTGAACCTCGACCGGCTGAACTGGCGGAACCGGGCCCAGTTCATGGCCATCGTCTCCAGGCTGATGCGGCAGATCCTCGTCGACTACGCCCGGCGTCGGCGCGCCGGTCGCAGAGGTGGAGGCCGCCCCAAGGTCGAGCTGGGTGCCGTGGCCGAATACCTGGCTGCCGCATCCGCTGCGCCATCCGAGGAGCTTTTGACGCTTCATCAGGCATTGGAGCGCCTCGAGGAGATCAATGATCGACACGCCCGCATCGTGGAGTGCCGCTTCTTCGGTGGAATGAGCATCGAGGAGACCGCCGAGGCGATGTCTCTGTCTCCGGCCACCGTCAAAAGGGATTGGGTGATGGCGAGGGCCTGGCTCAACCGGGAGCTGAGCGCGTGAAGGGCGAGTCGATGACGCCGGAGCGCTGGCAGGCGATCCAGGACCTCCTGCTGGCCACGTTGGAGCGCCCCGAAGCGCGCCGCGCCGACTTTCTCGCGGACGCGTGCGCCGGGGACGAGGATCTCAGGGGGGAGATCCAGTCACTCCTCCTGGCGCACGCGACCGAGGGGCCGGCCGACCGGCTGGCCGACACGCTCGGCGGCCGGTTGATCACCGAGCTGATCGAGGGCGGGAGCCTCGAGGGCGAGTCCGTGGGGCGATACGA
>JASFUR010000450.1:0-3234 GCA_050050215.1 Gemmatimonadota bacterium | reverse complement strand
TGCGCCAGGCGGTTGGGGTCGACCTGACGGAGCATCGCCACCGGGTTGTGACGCGTGGCCGACCACGTGGTCGGGTCGACGTTGCGGAGGAGGAGGCGCGCGCGGCGATCCCATCGCCACCAGAGGTTCAGAGCAACGCGCTGGAGGCCCGAGATGGGCTCAGGGAGATAGGGGATCTTGCCCGAATCCGGGGACATTGGAGGGCGACTGCGACTGCTGAGGGGAGTACCGAGGGGCGGAAGCTCCAATCTCGTCGGCGACCGTCAGGATGTGAAGGCTCTTGTTCTGGTGCCCTTACGAACTCGGGTCGCGCTGCCGCGGCCTACGGCTCGTCAGGCGGAGTGCCAGGCGTCGAGGACGCCCCGCTCACGCTCGCGGCTCAAGCCGAACATCCGGTTGGCTCTGGCCTCCGTCGGCCGCGCCTTGTCCCACACCAGCGTATCCCGTGCCGTGACGCCGAGCGGCCTGAAGGTCAGCCCGGCACGCACTGCATCACTCACGTCCACGAAGAAGAGCGCGTCGCCCGGCGACCACGCGGGCAAGTCGGTCCAGGGCTCGACACCTTGGGCCTGCAGGAACTCCTCGGGGACCCAAGTCAGCTCGTACGGCGTGTCGACCACCTCACCGATCTGGGCGAGCATGGAGCGCATGGACAGTCGCTCGGCCGGTCCGGTCGCATTGAAGTCGCCGGCGGTGCCGTTCTCGGCCAGCCGCACGATCCACTCCGTCAGGTCGCGCTGGTCGATGATCTGGTTGGAGTGCTCGGGATTGCCCGGAGCCAACACTTCCCCACCCTCGTCCAGTCGGACGGGCCAGTAGGTGAAACGGTCCGTGTGGTCTCCGGGCCCCACGATCAGGCCCGGACGCACGACGGTCGCCCGTCCGGGAAACGCAGCGTGCACGATGTCCTCGCTGCGGGCCTTCATGGGCCCGTAGGGCAGCGGCTCGCCCTCCGTCCATCCCCCCGGTGGCCCGAAGCGCTCGTAGTCCTCGTCGATGATCGGCTCGCGCAGGATACGGTCGGCATGGGCGTAGCTGTCCTCGTCGAGCGCGTACGCCGAGATGGAGGACACGAACACGTACTGCCCCGCTGCATCCCTCAACAGCTGGGTCGACCGTTGGACCCACCGGTGATCCTGCGCGTTGTTGTCCAGAACCACGTCCCAGGAGCGTCCTTCGAGCGCTTGGTGGTCCCCGCTCCTGTCGCCGACGAGGTGCTCCACGTCGTCCGGCAGATCGACGTGCGAGCGTCCCCTCGTGAAGATCGACACCTCGTGGCCCCGCTCCACGGCGTACCGGACCATGTGCGGCCCGATGAAGCCCGTGCCACCGAGAATCAGCAGCCGCTTGGGGGCGACCCGGGGTTCCTGGCGTTGGGTCATCATTGCTCCGAGAGAATCGAGGGAGAAGCCGAGCGCGGCGCCCGCCAGGGACGATCCGATCAGAAAGTCTCTGCGTGTGGTCATCGACGACTCGGCGAGAGGAATCGAGGCGTGGGTCGAGCATTGTGATGCTCGCCCGCGGACGATGAGTTGCCAAGGCGCACTTCGTGTCCACACCCGTCCGCATTGCCCGCGTGGCCGGGCGGCCACACCCTTCGTCGGCACGTCGCAACCCTCCTCAACGGAGACAGGGAGACACCATGGAGCTGAAGGATGCCGTCGCGTTGGTGACGGGAGGAAAGGAAGGGATCGGCCGCGCGATCGCAGAGGCGCTCATCGCCGAAGGTGCGAATGTGACCATCACGGCCAGGCACGAGGACGAGCTCCGAAGAGCCGCCGAGGAGATCGGCGCGGACTGGATCGTCGGCGACGTGGGCGTCGAGGCCGATGCGGTACGCACGGTCGCTGAAGTGATCGACAAGCACGGGCACCTCGACATCCTCGTGAACAACGCCGGCTACGGCCTCTTCAAGCCGCTGGTGGACACCTCGCTCGAGGAGCTCGAAGCTCTGTACCGCACAAACGTCTTCGGTCCGTTCCTCATGACGCGCGAGGTCGCACGGCACTTCATCGAGCGCGACCGGGGCGAGCTGATCAACATCGCCTCGACCTCCGCGCTCAAGGGCAGCGCGACCCGGACCGCCTACGGATCCTCCAAGTTCGCGCTCCGCGGGATGACCGAGTGCTGGAGGGACGAGCTCCGGCGGCACAACGTCCGCGTCATGCTGGTGAACCCCAGCGAGGTCATGACCGAGTTCGCCAGCAAGGCCGGATCCCCCCGCGAGCCGTCCGACAAGAAGCTACGCCCCAGGGAGATCGCGGACGCGATCGTGGGTGCGCTCAAGATCGACAGCCGGGGTTTCGTCCCGGAGTTCGCGGTCTTCGCGACGAATCCGTTCTAGGTCCGAGCCGGGAGCTCGGTCGACACAGCTACTCGACGAGCCGTATCCCGGCCAGCTTGGTGAGCGCCCCCAGGGTGGTCTGCGCCGCGTTCAGACCCAATGCGAAGTCGGCGTCCGAGAACGTCTCGAAGAGATCGGTCGTCTGGTGCCAATGCGGGTTGGCCCGGTTGCCGGTCTCGTAGAGACGCCTGTTCTCGCGCAGGCTCACCGACGGCACCAGGTCCATGAAGGGGGTGGAGTCGGTGTTGCTCATCGCGTTGCTCAGCACCGCGGGATAATCCGAGGCGTGCAGACGGTTGGCGTTGATCAGCACGAGGCCGAGCAGAGCCGATTCGTCGGCCATCTCGGAGTTGAGCTGGTACTCGACGTCCACGTCGGCGTCGAGCGCCTGGTCGTACTGCACAGGGTTACCGTGATCCCACATCATCATGTCGTGTTGGATCATGCCCAGCCACCGAGGCTCCGGATACCGGCCGGACCCGGGCGGATCCTCGATGCCCTGAAGGGCGGCCCGCTGCTCGACGTAGGCGCGTGAGCCGTTCAGCCCGGTCTCCTCGTTGTTCCAGAGCGCGAAGCGGATGGAGCGATCGGTTTCGACGTCGTCCTCCGCCAGCACGCGCGCGATCTCCATGACGAGCGCCGTGCCCGAGCCGTCGTCGTTGGCTGCTTCACCCCTACCCCGACCATCCATGTGCCCGCTCACGATGTACATCTCGCCCGGGTTGGTCGTGCCGACCTTCGTGGCGTAGACCTCCTGGCGCGGCTCAGGGGGGAGCGGCGGGTCTCCGCGCCGCACGCGCGGCGTGTACTCATAGTCGAGACGCTCGGTCTCGTACCCCCAGCTCTGGAGCCTCTCCTCGATCCAGTCGATGGCTGCTTCGTTCCGAGGC
>JASFUR010000449.1:0-3241 GCA_050050215.1 Gemmatimonadota bacterium | reverse complement strand
ACGCTAGTCTCCGTCGCGGATCTTGCCGCCCCGGGCGGAGACCATCAGCCGCACCAGCTCGCGGGTCACCCTGGGCTCGAGGCCCTCGGTGTGGCCCTTGTCGAGACGAACCACGTCGGCCACGACGCGCCCCGCGTCGCAGTTCGGATAGACGAACACCTGCGCGCTTCCCGGCCTGGGCTCGCGGCCCCACGCGGGCGTCGCGGGATTCTGGTGGCCACCGTCGTGCACGTATCCGGGTTCGACGTCGACCACGTCGCGCGGTTGGAGGCGGGCGTCGCACCCGTACTTCGTGGCGAGCGTGGAGGTCGTCGGAAGCGAGGCGATCTCGTGCTCGCCGGTTTCGTAGATATGGGAGAAGTCACACGACGGATCGGGCGGAGGCGCGCTCCTCGTGCGGGTGGGCGCGTTCGGATCCGGTGGCGGGTCGTCGACCTGCCGCGGACGTCCCGCGTTCGGCGAGCGGGGCGCGGCGCCGCCGAGGCGACCACCGGACAGGCTGAGGAAGCCGTCGACTCTCGTGCGGAAGAACTCGGTGCAGATGATGCGGCGCGAGGTGGAGCCGCCCTGCGAATGGCCGGCCAACCAGAACGACCGGATATGCTGGCGGCCGACGGCGTGGATCACCTCGTCGACGATGTTGTGGAGGTACTCGTCGTCGGCCTCGGACCATCGTCGCGTCGGGGAGAACGGTGTGGCGATGACGAGCCGGTATTGCTCCTTCCAGTCGTAGGCCGGGAAGTAGCGGCGTTGCCAGTTGTGGCTCGAACCGCCGCCGTGGAGGCTGAGCACGAAGGTGACGTCCTCGCCGGACCTCAGGTCGCACGGATAGTCGAGGTAGTAGTCGCGTCCGGTCGCCGGCTCGGTCACGAGCGCGTCCGGCGACCCGGTGCACGGCGCGTCCATGAGCGCGATGCGGTGCTGGGCCTGTGCGTGCGCCGTCCACGCCATTGTCATCGCCGATGACAGCGCGCCGACGCGGAGGGTTCGCCGCACGATTGAAATGACTCGAACATCCATCGGACGCCAACTCCAGCGTTTCGTGATTCATTCCCACGGTATGACGACGACGAAGGTAGGTCCGGTATTCCGAGCTCGCCATCGGGCCGGGCTGTTGCGGCGCGCGACATCGGAACAGAGGTTGGCCCGGTTCCCGCAGCTTGAGCAGACCCTTCCGCACTACCTCTCCGCCAGCCATGGATGCCCCTACCACCGCACCCCCGCCTCCCGGCGCCGATCGGTCGTTGGAGACCCTCGATGCCGTCCAGAAACGGGTGCTCTGGCTCGCGGTCAGCATGGTGCACCACGCCAACAAGGTCCGGGAGGTCGAGTCCGGCCTGAAGGTCGGCGGTCATCAGGCGTCGTCGGCGTCCATGGTGAGCATCATGTCGGCGCTCTATTTCCGGCACCTGCGCGCGGAGGACCGCGTGTCGGTGAAGCCGCACGCCGCTCCCGTGCTCCACGCCATCAACTACCTGCTCGGCCGACTCGACGCCCGCTATCTGACCGAGCTGCGCTCGTTCGGAGGCCTGCAGAGCTACCCGAGCAGGGTGAAGGATCCGGACCCGGTCGACTTCTCCACGGGCTCGGTCGGAATCGGCGCGACGAGCACGATCTGGAGCGCGATGGCGCACCGCTACGTCTCCGACCACTTCGAGTCGCCGAAGGGGGGACGGCACATCGCGCTCGTCGGCGACGCCGAGCTCGACGAGGGTGCGATATGGGAGGCGGTTGTGGACCCCATGATCCCGCGCCTGGACGAGGTGCTCTGGATCGTCGACATCAACAGGCAGTCGCTCGACCGGGTGGTCCCCGACATTGCGGCGGGCCGCATCTCGGACATGTTCGAGGCGGCCGGGTGGCACACCATCACGGTGAAGTACGGTCGCAGGCTGCGAGAGCTCTTCCAGCGTCCTGGCGGTGAGGGCTTCAAACGCCGGATCGACCGCATGTCGAACGAGGAGTATCAGCGCCTCCTGGTCGCGGACGCGAACCAACTCCGGGAGCGGCTTCCGGGGAGCGATGGAGCGCGGCACGACGTACGTCGAGTGATCTCGGAGCTCGACGACGGAGAGCTGACGGCGGCCGTGCGCGATCTGGGCGGCCACGACCTCGAGGACCTGTCGGCCGCCTTCCGCGCCGCCGATCAGGTGATTCACGGGCCGACCGTGATCTTCGCGTACACGATCAAGGGATGGCGGCTGCCCATCGAGGGGCATCCCGGCAACCACTCCGCGCTGCTCACGAAGGAGCAATGGGAACAGCTGGCGGCCGACCTGGGCGCAGACGCCCGGGACCCGTGGGCGTCCTTCGCGGGCGACTCGGACGAAGCCCGCCTCTGTGCCGAGGCGGCGGAGCGGTTGCGGCGCGACGAGCCCGGCCTGACCGACACGCCGCCGATTCCGGTGGAGCTCGGTCGCGACCATGCTGTGGCCGCGTCGACCCAGCGCGCGTTCGGGCGTTTCCTGAACGACCTCTCGCGGGAGGCTCCGGATCTCGCGAAGCGTGTCGTCACGGTCAGCCCGGACGTCGCGTCGTCCACGAACCTGGGTGGCTGGATCAACAAGGTCGGCATCTGGAGCATGCGCGAACGGCGCGACTGGTTCGCGGACGACTCCGAGACGCTCGTCCATTGGCAGGAAGGCGAGCGTGGCCAGCATATCGAGCTCGGCATCGCGGAGGGCAACCTGGTCGGCCTCCTCGGCGAGCTCGGCCTCACCTGGGCGCGGGACGGGCAGCCGCTCCTCCCAATCGGCACGCTGTACGATCCGTTCGTGAACCGGGCCCTCGAGCCGTGGTCCTTCGGGATCTACGCCGGAGGGCAGTCGATCCTGGTCGGCACGCCGTCCGGGGTCACGCTCGCTCCCGAGGGAGGCGCCCATCAATCGATCAGCACCCCATCCGTCGGACTGGAGCAGCCCGGGTGCATCGCATGGGAGCCGGCCTTCGGTCAGGATTTGGAGTGGACGCTCCTCCATGCGCTCGGGAAGCTCGGTAAGCCGGACGGAACGTCGGCGTACTTCCGCCTCAGCACGCGCACCATCGACCAGGGGCTTGCGGCGTTGCCCACGGATCCGGACGGACGTGAAGCGAGGCGACGCGCCGTGCTGGGGGGCGGTTACCGGCTCCGTGAGGCTGTAGGGCTAGGGCGTCCCGACGTCACGCTGGTCGGGCTGGGCGCCATCATGCCCGAGGTGTGTGCCGCCGCCGACGAGCTGGACGCGTCGGGCGTCGCCGTCGA
>JASFUR010000448.1:0-3250 GCA_050050215.1 Gemmatimonadota bacterium | reverse complement strand
TGGACATCGACGAAAACCCCGACATCACCGTGCGGGCGTTCTTCACCTTGGGGAGCTCGGGACAGGACGACTTCGGGAACGCCGTGGGGACGACCTTCTCGACGACGGCCGATGCGCTCACGAGCGGCGTGTGGAACGCGGGGAGCGCGACCTTCGACACCACCGGCCTCGGCAATCTGAACCAGCCCTTGAACGTGGTGCTCTCGGTCGAGACCACCTCGTCCGAGGTGCCCGGCGTCTCGGTGATCCGCTTCGACGACGTGCGCCTGACGGAGTCGGTGTCGGTTCCGGCCGTGGGTGGGCTGCCGCTCGCGATGCTCGTGCTGCTGCTCGGCGTCATGCCGCCGCTCGCCCGGCTGCTGCGGTAGGCGTATGCAACGCACAGGGACGCTCGGATTGCGGAAGGCGAGGGGGCCTCTATGGCCGATCCTTCTCGCGGCCCTGATCTGCACCGCGTTCGGCCAGGCGGCAGCGGCCCAGCCGGTCCTGTGGACGGGCGATCCGTTCCCGGCCGATCTGGGCGACCTGCCCGACATCGGCGCGGTCTCTCACTCGACGATCCACTCGGCGACCGCCGACTACCAGTATCTCCACGGCGTCGCGATCGCTCTTCACGACGACGTCTTCTACACGAGCTGGGAGAATTCGGCGTTGGTCGAGCACAGCGACGGCGCCGTGATGCGTGGCCGTCGCTCGAGTGACGGTGGCCAGAGCTGGTCGGCCGTCGAGACGATCGCGTCGCACGCGACCCTGAAGCACTCCCACGGCGCCTTCGTCTCCTACGCCGGCGATCTGTGGGCCTTTTCGATCCGCTTCGAGGCGCTCACCTACGACCCCTACGCCCACTACCTCCAGCCGACGACGACGCTCTGGAAGCTGGATCAATCCGGTCAGTGGCAGGCCCAGGGCGTCGTCATCACCGACTTCTTCGTGTTGAACGCGCCGAAACGCATGAGCAACGGCAACTGGATCGTCGGTGGCGTGGACGAGTACACGCAGCCGGCCGTCGCCATCTCGAACGGCGACGACTTCACCGCCCCCTGGACCGTGCATCCCATCGCGACCTCACAGCCGAGCAACAACCCGCTTCGGTTCGCCGAGACCGACGTCTGGGTCGACGGCGCGAACGTCACGGCCGTCATCCGCAACCAGAATCACGCGGGTGACCAGCAGCCCTACGCCCTGGTGGCGACGAGCGCGGACAGCGGCCTCACGTGGTCCACGGCGACGGTGAGCAACATGGCGATGGCCGCAGCCAAGCCCTTCGCGGGGGAGCTCAGCACGGGGCAGCGATTCCTGATCTGCAACATCCGTGATCGCGACCTGCTGGCGATTGCCGTGAGCGCGCCTGGGGAGTCGACCCTCAGCCGGGTATGGAAGATCAGGGACGAACCTTCACCGGTGCCGGTCTTTCCCACCTACTACACGCGCCAGTGGTCCTATCCGTACGCCGTCGAGCACGACGGAAATCTCTACGTCACGTACTCCTCGTCCAAGGAGGATGCGGTGCTTTCCGTGATTCCCCTGTCGGCGCTGGCCGACGTCGAGCCCGTCGCCAACGGCAGCTTCGAGGATACGGCCGGCCTCACCTTCGGGACACAGACACCGGACGGGGAGTCCGGCAATGGCACGCCGGTGGGCTGGAACACCAGCGGAAGCTGGGACGACCAGACCTCCGGAGATCCCGGGCGCGGAGGCATCCTGGAGTCGGGCTACGCCCACGTTCCGACGGACGCGAGCGACGGCGACCACGCCGGCTTCATGGTGGTCAGCGCCAACAACGCTCCCGATCTCGCCACGAACACGCTGTGGCAGTCGCCGATCGCGCAGCTGAAGGCGGACACCCTGTACACGCTCCATTTCGACGTCGCGAATCGTACCACGAGCGCCGCGTCGGACAGCGACGAGAATCCAGACGTGACCCTGAAGGCATTCTTCACGCTGGGGAGTTCGGGGCAGAACGATCCGGCCAACGCCGTGGGGACGACGTACTCGGCGACCGCGGATGCACTCACCGGCGGGTCATGGAACGCGGGGAGCGCATCGTTCAGCACGGTCGGCCTCGGCTCTCTGAATCAGCCACTCAACCTGGTGCTCTACGCGAGCAGCGTCTCGCCGCAGGTGCCCGGCGTCACCGTGATTCGTTGGGACGACGTGCGCGTCACGTCCGAGCGGGATCCCGCCGCTCCGCTCATCGTGAACGGCAGCTTCGAAGACGTCAACGGCTACAGCTTCCCGGACCCCGCCTTGAACGGGGAGGACGACAAGGGCGCGCCCCCGGGCTGGAACGTCACCGGCATCTGGAGCGACGAGAGCTCGTCGAACCCCGGTCGGGGCGGCGTGATCGAGTCGGGCTATGCGCATGCGCCGGTCGCTGCGAGCGACGGCGACTACGCAGCCTTTGCCGTCGTTGCCCTCGCCAACCCGCCCGATCGACCGACCAACACGCTCTGGCAGACGCCGCTCGCGAGTCTCGCTGAGAATATGGTCTACCGACTGGATTTCGACGTGGCCAACCGCAGCACCAGCGACGACTTCGACGTTCTCGAGAATCCAGACCTGACCGTGCGCGCCTTCCTCACGCTGGGCAGCGCCGACCCGACGGATCCGCTGAACGCGGTGGGAAGCATCTTCGAGACCACGGCCGACGCGCTCGCAGGCGGGGTCTGGAACGCCGGATCGGCGAGAGTCAGCACGGTGGGCCTCGGTTCGCTCGGTGAACCCCTGAACGTGGTGCTTCAAGTCAGCACGGCCTCGCTGCAGTCGCCCGGAGTCTCGGTGATCCGGTGGGACGACGTGCGGCTCAGTGCCGAGCCCGATGGCGACGCCGACGGCCTGTCGGACGTGGAGGAGGGCGTCCTGGGGACCGACCCGCAGGACCCCGACTCGGACGACGACGGGTTGCTCGACGGCGTCGAGGACGACACCGGCTTCTATGTCGACTCGCAGCACACTGGAACGGACCCATTGGATCTCGACTCCGATGACGATGGAGCCAGCGACGGTGCGGAGGTGCAGGCCGGGACCGATCCCAACGACGACCAGTCGATTCCACCGACGTCGGTCCCCGCGGCGAGCGGCCTCGCTCGCGCGGCGCTGATGCTCTCATTGCTCGCCTGTGGAGTTCGCTGCAGAGCGGGGTCGTTCCGCAGCTGACCCGAACCGGCCCAGCCCGCCCGGCGCCCCGCCGGCCCGGAACTTGCTCCGTCATCCGGCAGCGGCGCCGACGCCGCGTGCGGGGCAGGGCGCG
>JASFUR010000447.1:0-3265 GCA_050050215.1 Gemmatimonadota bacterium | reverse complement strand
CCAGACCTCTGACGATCGCGCTCGCGCTAACCGGCGAATAGACCGGGAGCTGTCGCCTCAACACGGGGGCCTCAGGGGATGAACTTCACGATCCTGGGACCCAGCAGGTTGGCGACCGGAACCGGCAGCTTGCGCCAGACACGTGGGCCGAGCGAGAAGGGACCCGAATCGGGAGAGGGAGTGCCCCCACCGGACTTGGGCCCGTGCTGATACCACCAGAGCTGCTCGTCCCGCCCGCCCCACTGGGCCTTGAAGCGGTGCGTGCCACCGCCGGGTGTGCACCGACCGAAGTCGAAAACGTGGGCACCGTCGTCGATGCACCGTTCGAAGAAGCGCCAATACAGCAGCATATTCGGAGCGACGCGATTGAACTCCCTCAAGGCGGAGGCCCATACGAGCTCGAACTTTTCGGCCCACCGGAAGCCCGCACCCGCCGCAACGGGCTGACCTCCGAGGTACGCGCACCCGATCCACATCTGGTCCCCGAACGCCTCACTCAGCCGCTCGAAGAAGCGCTTCGGCTGCACCGGCGTCCCGAGATCTCGCATGTGCCTGCCGAAGACTTCGTAGAAAGGGCCGAGTTGATCGACCCCGAACCGAACCTCGACGCCTTCCTTCATGGGACGTCGCACCTGGCTGCGCACCTTCGCCCTGAGTCCCTTCCACAGCGGCTCCGCGTCACCGGACGGCAAGTCCAGGAGCACGGTGACCTTCCGGTGTGAGACGAAAAGATCCAGCGGCAGCGCTTCGGGGGCACGCAGCTCGAGCAGATCCAAGCGACGGCCATCGGAGAGCCGAACCGCCTCCTGCACGAGTGCCGCTACCGCATCCGCGTCACCGAGGGGACCTCCGTAGTTCGCGAAGGGAGTGGACACCAGGTAACGGCCGAAGATGCGACTGCGTACCTCAACCAAGGGCAAGATACCGCGTAGCCGGCCGTCCTCACCCCGCGCGACGCTGTAGAAGCAGCTGTGACCGTGCACGTCCGCGACGACCCGACCCCAACGGTATGCGTGATACGGCGTCCATGCAGTCTGTCGCCGTCCGAAGTCGTCCCACTCCGCCTCGGCTTCGGGTGTGACCGGCTCGATTGTCAGGCTCACAGGGGGGTCCCGTCCTTCTCCGAAGCATAGTGCAGCAGGGAGGGCGACTTACGACGGAGCTTGGAAATCATCACCGCGCGACACATGAATGGCAACGTGATTCATGGGGATACCGGCGCTCCAGCCCAGCGGCGACCTTGAGTACCATAGGTTCTAACGGCAGGGAGGGGTGTCAAGCTTGGAAAACCTCGTTCGACGCGCGTCCGCAGGCGCGTGGATCGTCGCTCTCCTCGCCCTTACGATGGTGCCGAGCCCGGGCCTCGGGCCCTATGATCGCCTGGTCCTCTGCGTACTGTGCGGTTCGGAGGGCAGCGCCGACGCGATTCTCAACGTCGTCCTCTTCGTTCCGCTCGGGCTCCTCGTCGCCGGCACGAAGAGGGCACCGTGGCGGGCCGCTGCGCTGGGGCTCCTGATCTCGCTGGCCGTGGAGAGCACCCAACTCTTCGTGCCGGGACGGCAGCCCGCACTCGGCGACCTCATCTGGAATACCCTCGGCGCTGCGCTCGGTGTCCTCCTCCACGGCGCCGTGGTTGGACGGCTGCGTCGGACGAGTGGATCTGCCGTCCCAGCCCTGGGGGCGTCCCTCGTCACCGGGGTCTCGGTTATCGCTGCGGGCTGGTTACTGGGCGCCCGCCCATCCACGGAACTCTACTGGTCGCTCTGGACTCCTCGGCTCGGGGGTATGCCACAATACGGAGGGGCGCTAGCGAATGCCATGCTCGACGGCAATCCGCTCCCCCCCGGAGCGTTCCCGAGCGACCGCAATCCCGTCCGTGCCTGGCTCGGCGATTGGACGTTCGAGGCGACTCTGCAGAAAGGCGCGCCGCCCCCGCGGCTTGCCCCGGTGATCAGCCTCATCGACACCGACAGGGACGAAACGGCTTTCCTCGGATTGGTCGGCGAAGATCTCGTGTGGCGCGAGCGCCTGCGGGCCGGGACGTTCTCGTTCCACCAGCCCGCCTTCCGAGTGCCCGGGGCCCTCAGTGCCGTCCAGGTCGGCGACACCACACGCGTCCAGATCCGCAGGGTTGGAGTGGACCGCTGCATCACCGTTGACGGCCACACGAGCTGCCGGCGTGGCTTCACGCCGGGGCGCACATGGAGCCTCCTCATCGGCGCAGGAACCACGAACGACTTGAAGCGCCGCGGGCTGGACCTCATCTGGCTCCTGGCGCTGGGTGTACCCACCGGGTTTCTTTCGATCGGATGGTCGGCTGCACGCCATGGCCTGCTGCTGACGGCCCTCGTGGCTGCTTCCGCCCGGATTACCCACCTTGGGACGTGGCACTTGGTCTCCGAATCGCTCGCTGTGATGGCCGGTGTCGGGCTGGGCGCCTGCGCGGTCCTCCTAATCCAACGCGTGCACGGGGTGCCGCACTGACCTCCGCTCCCGCAACCGGCGCGCCGAGACAGACACGACAAGGAGTAACAGGGTGCGCGGCGGAAGCCATATGTTCTTCTCGGGCGCCCCCACAGTTCCCAATCCCCCAGCCACGACCTCCTCCTTGCCCTGGACCACTGAGCCTCACCGCCGAGCCTTCTGGCTCGATTGCGCGACCGGACCGGTCGCGGCCTGGCTGCACCTGCCGGCCGACGGCCACCCGCGGCGCGCCGGAGTGGTCATCTGCGGGCCAATTGGGCACGAGCATACGCACTCGTACCGCACGCTTCTGCACCTCGCCGATCACCTGGCCGGCGAGGGCTTCGCCGCCCTCCGGTTCGACTACCACGGCACAGGCATTTCCCCGGGAGATGCTCTTACGCCGCGCCTACTGGAGAGGTGGATTGAGAACGTGTGTGCCGGAGCGAGGGTCATGCGGAAGATCACGGGCGGTGAGGTCAGCCTCCTCGGCTTGCGCCTGGGCGCCGCTCTGGCGGGTGTGGCCGCCTCGCAGCTCGCCATCGACCATCTGGTCGCGTGGGCCCCAGTGGTCAGCGGCAAGGGCTTCGCGCGGGAACTGGACGCCATGGCGAAGATCGCCGGCGCGACCCGCTCCGACGACGCGGACTATCTGGAGGCCGGCGGGTTCATTCTCTCCGACGAGACCGCCGAACAGCTGAGCACCATCGACCTCGCCCAGCTCAAGTGCCAAATCCGTGGCGACGCCCTGATCCTGGAACGAGACGACATCCCCACCTCGCCGAGACTCTCCTCCGGGCTC
>JASFUR010000446.1:0-3266 GCA_050050215.1 Gemmatimonadota bacterium | reverse complement strand
GTATGCGACGCCGAGCACGAGGACCTTGGCCCCGTTCACGGCCTTGCGGTTCCGGTTGAGCGCGTCGCGGATCTGGTCGACGACGAAGACGGGCATCTCCGAGTTGATCTCCGATGCGAGCTCGATGAAGCGGGTCTTGTAGTTCAGCGTCCGCATCTTCCAGGACAGGTAGTGCGGATCGACCGGAATGCAGTGGCCCCCGAGCCCGGGGCCCGGCGTGAACTTCATGAAGCCGAACGGCTTGGTGGCGGCGGCGTCGATGACCTCCCAGACGTCGACGCCGAGCCGGTCGGCGATGAGCGCGGTCTCGTTGACGAGGCCGATGTTCACGGACCGAAACGTGTTCTCGAGGATCTTGGTCATCTCGGCGGCCTCGGCCGAGGAGACGGGTACCAGTGTGTCGAGGAAACGCTCGTAGAAGGCCTTGCCGACGGTGGTGCACGTCGCGGTGATGCCACCCACGACCTTGGGCGTGTTCTTGGTGGTCCAGGTCTCGTTCCCGGGATCCACGCGCTCGGGCGAGAAGCACAGGTTGAAGTCCTCACCGACCTCGAGCCCGGTGGCCTCGAGCGCCGGCAGGAGCACCTCACGGGTCGTGCCCGGATACGTGGTGGACTCCAGGATAACCAGCTGGCCCTTCCGGAGGCCCTTCGCGACGGCCTCCGAGGCGGCCAGGATGTACGAGACGTCAGGGTCGCGGGTCTTGGAGAGGGGCGTCGGCACGCAGATCGACACGACGTCGCACTCGCCGAGGCGCCCCATGTCGGTCGTGGCCTCCAGGAGGCCGGCTTCCCGCAACGCGGCCACGTCTTCCGGTTCGACGTCCAGCACGTGGGACTGGCCGTCGTTGATCGACGCGACCACGGACTCCTTCACGTCGAAGCCGATGACCCGGATGCCGCCCTTCCCCGCCTCGACACAGAGGGGGAGGCCGACGTATCCGAGTCCGATCACACCGAAGGTCGTCGCCTGCGTATCAGCCACGAGAATCGCCTTTCGACAAGTTGAGCGGGCCACATGTACGGCCCGTAGTCAGGTGAGCCTTCAACGATAATGCAGAGCGGAGCCTCAGTGCGAGACCGTTACCGCGGAGAGCCAGGCCTCGTTCTCGAGATACCAGTCCACCGTGCTCCTCAGGCCGTCCTGGAAGGCGATCTTCGGCCTCCAGCCGAGCTCGGCGGCGGCCCTCGACGCATCGATCCCGTAGCGTCGGTCGTGCCCCGGCCGGTCGGCCACGTGCTCGATGAGCGCCTCGGGTTTGTCCAGCATGTCCAGCAGTGCGCGGACAACGCTCAGGTTCGTTCGCTCGCAACCACCCCCGAGGTTGTAGACGCGGCCGGCCCGGCCCCTCTCCGCTGCGGCCAACAGGCCCCGACACCCGTCCTCGACGTGGAGCCAGTCCCGGACGTGCAGCCCATCTCCGTAGAGCGGAAGCCGCTCGTCCCGTCGTGCTCTCGTGATCATGAGCGGGATGAGCTTCTCGGGATACTGGAACGGCCCGTAGTTGTTCGCGCACCGGGCCACGACGACGTCCAAGCCATGCGTGACGTGGTACGCGAGCGCGAGATGGTCGCCGGCGGCCTTGCTGGCCGAATACGGCGAGCGGGGCGCCAGGGGGCTGTCCTCGGTGAACAGGGGGGCGTCGGGATCGGGGACGGCCGGATCGCGCCAGGGCAGCTCTCCGTAGACCTCGTCGGTCGACACCTGGACGAAACGCCCGACACCGGCCTCGAGCGCCGCGGCGAGCAGCGTGGCCGTGCCGAGCACGTTGGTACGCACGAAGAGTGCGTCCTGGACGATGGATCGATCCACGTGCGACTCGGCGGCGAGGTGCAGGACGACGTCCACCCCCTCCATCGCCTCGCGGACGAGCGCGCTGTCGCAGACGTCCCCGTGGACGAAGCTGTGCCGAGCGTCGCCCTGGACGTCGGCGAGGCTCTCCAGGTGTCCCGCGTACGTCAGCGCGTCGAGGTTGACGACCTCCACGTCCGGCCGCTCCTGGAGGATGTGGCGCACCATGTTGCAGCCCATGAAGCCCGCCCCACCCGTGACCAGATACTTCACGACCGGTCCCGCGGCCTCATCTGCCGTTCAGCATGCCCGCGATGGCCGCCGACACCGTGCGGCCTGCCCCGACGTAGTTCGGGAAGAGCGGCTTCTCCTTGTTGAAGCTCGGGGCGGACCCGTCGGCGAGCGTCACGATGCCGCCGGCCGCCCGGACCAGCGCAGTTCCGGCCACCACGTCCCACTCGCTCTTCGGCACGAGCGTCCATGTCGCGTCGGTCCTGCCCGCGGCCACGAGGCCGAGCTTGTAGGCGACCGATCCGCACGCCTTCACCTCGAAGCGCTCGTCCATGAAGTCGTCCCACTCCCCGCGCTTGATCTCGGACCGGCTCGCGAGGACGGTCACCGGCTGGCCGGCATCGGGCTCGCTGACGCTTGCCGCGGCCTCGTTGTACGTGACCCCGACCCCGACGGCGCCGAGGACGAGCTCGTCGGTCGCCGGATTGTAGATCCCGCCCGCGACGGGCAAACCGTCTTCGAGCAACCCGATGGAGATGCACCACTCGGGGATCCCCTGGATGAACTCGCGCGTCCCGTCGATGGGGTCGACGACCCAGACCCGGGAGCACTGCAGGCGAGCGGGGTCGTCGACCGACTCCTCGGACAGCCAGCCTTCGCCCTCCTGCGGGAGGATCTTCCGGAGCACGGCATCCGCGGCGTGGTCGGCCTCGGTGACCGGGTCGTCCCGCTCCTCCTTGCGCTCGAACGCCACGTCTCCGGGTGTGAACGGGCGGACCGCTTCCGCAGCGGCCACGAGTCCGTCCCGAATGCGGGCGATGTCGTCCGCTCTAGCCATCTCTATTCTCCATGGGCACGACGGGTCGTCGCGCCGGATGTGTAGTGTTCAGCGAGTGAGATACGCGTACAGCCCTCCCAGCCGCTCGGCGACGCTCGCCGAGTCCACCTCGCGGGCGACGTCGCCCCCCTGGGCGCGGATCGCGTCTCGCACCGCGGGTTCGCGCGCGAGACGCACCAGCTCGGCGGCGAAGCGCTCCGGTGTACCGGAGATCATCGGCAGGCTCTCGTCGAGCTCCTCGGACCACCCTCCGACCCCTTCCTGTCGCTTGACGGTCGGCACCCCGGCGGCGATCGCAATCAGCGCGGCACGCGACCAGGAGGCCCAGGGGGATGCGTCGATCGCGGCATCGGCGGCCGACCAGATGGGGCCCGTCTCCGTGCCCCGTCCCAGGAAGACCACCGAG
>JASFUR010000445.1:0-3275 GCA_050050215.1 Gemmatimonadota bacterium | reverse complement strand
CGTCGAGCGAAAGCTCCACGTCGGGGCGCAGCACGGGGCGCAGGTCCTCTCCCGCGAGCCGCCGCGCGGCCACCTCGTTGAAGGCCGCCCGGAAGCCCTCGAGGGCCTCTCTGTCCACATCCATGCCGGCAGCCTGGCGGTGACCCCCGAAGCGCTTCAGGAAGCCCGAGCACTCGGTCAGCGCCTCGTGCAAGTGGAAGCCCGGGATGGACCGTGCGCTCCCGCGTCCCGAAGCACCTTCCAGGGCGATCATGACGACGGGCCTGTGGATGCGCTCCACCACGCGGGAGGCGACGATGCCGATCACCCCGGGGTGCCACCCCTCGGCGGCCAGAACGACCCCGTAGTCCCGCTCCGGGTCGTAGCTCGCGTCGAGCAGCTCGAGCGCCTCGTCCAGCGTCCGGCGGTCCTCCTCCCGCCGGCTCCGGTTGGCGGCGTCCAGCATTTCGGCGAGGCGCCGCGCCTCGGACGCGTCCTCGGTCAGGAGCAGCCTGAGCGCGTCCGCCGAGTCACCGACCCGACCCGCTGCGTTGATGCGCGGAGCGACGACGAACCCCAGCCGCCCCGAGGTCAGATCTTCGGGGTCGAGGCCCGCGGCCTCGAGGAGCGCCGCCAGCCCCGGCACGCGCGTCCGGGCCATGCGCCGGAGCCCGAACGCGACCAGCACCCGGTTCTCGCCGGTCAGCGGTACGAGGTCGGCGACGGTGGCGAGCGCGACGAGGTCCAGATACTCGGTGAGCTCCTCGGTGGGACGACCCATCGTCCGCGCCACGAGCTCGCAGAGCTTGTACGCCACGCCGGTGCCACACAGTCCCTTCTCGGCATACGGACAGTCGGGTCGCTGGGGATTGACCACGGCGAACGCATCCGGCAGCTCCGCGCCCACCGTGTGATGGTCCGTGACCACGACGTCGAGCCCCGCGACGCGGGCCTCACGGATCGCCTCGTGCGCGACCGTCCCGCAATCCGCCGTGACCACCAGACCCACCCCCGACTGCAGCGCGGCGTCGATCCCCGCGCGGGAGAAATCGTATCCGTCCCTCAACCGGTGCGGGACGAAGGGGACCACGGAGGCACCCAGAGAGCGAAGCCACCGGGTGAGCAGCGCGGTCGCGCAGATCCCATCGACGTCGTAGTCGCCGTGAACCAGAATCCCTTCTCCGGACGAGATCGCCCGGGCGATGCGCTCGGCCGCGCGGATGCCGTCCGCCAGGTCGGCCGGATCATGCAGGTGGTCGAGTCGAGGCCGGAGGAAGCGCTTGGCCTCGTCCGCGACGTCGATGCCGCGCCCGACCAGGACGGAGCAGACCACGGGCGGAAGTCTAAGCTCGGCGGCGAGCGCGGCGACGCGCTCGGCGTCGGGGTGCTCCGGGAGGATCCAGGTGGGATCGGGAGGTCTGATGCGGGTCGCGCCGCCGCCCTCCCGAGAGGTCACTCTTCCTTCGACTCCTCGTCGTCGCCTTCGGCGCTGGCTACGGCGGGTTCGAGCTCCGCGTCATCGGGCTCCTCACCACCTTCGCCCTCGGGCTCGTCGGCCGCCTCGGCCTCGGGGGGCGCCTCGGCCCCGGCCACCTCACCGTCCTCGGCGTCCGCCGCCGCGGCTTCCTCGGGCTTTTCGGGCTCCGGGGCGGCCTCGCTCTCCGGATCCGGCGCAGCCAGGATCACGCCGCAACTCTCGCAGCGGATGAGCGCTTCCCCGTGGAGGATCTCGTTGCGCAACTGCAAGGGCACCATGCCGAAGCAGTGTCCACAGGCGCCGTCCTCGGTGAGCGCCGCAACCGCGACCGCTCGCCTACCGCTCCGGATGGCCTCGTAGATCTTGAGCTCTTCGGCATCGATCTTCTCGGCGAAGCCGTCACGCTGCTCTCGCAGCGACTCGAGCTCCTTGCGAGCCTCTTCGCGCTGATCCAGCAATGCCTGACGCTTGGGCTCCACGAGCTCCGATGCCTCGGTGAAGGCCGCCTCCAGCTCTTCGTGGCGCTCCTCCATCTTCCGGATCTGATCGAGCAGTGTGAGCGCCTCCTGCTCGTCGTTCTGCAGCGACCGCTTCACCATCTCGAGCTCCGCGCTGACCGCGGCCTCCTCCCTGAGGTTCCGGACGGACCCCAGCCGCTCCTCCAGACGCTTCTGGCGGGTCCGCTTCTCCTCCGTGGAGAGCTCGAGCCGTCGCTCCTCCAGCTTCATCTCCTGGAGGCGGTTGCGGGTGGTGTTCAGGTCGCTCTCGAGGATCAGAGCCGGTTCCTCGACCTCTTCGAAGAGAGGATCGAAGTCCGCGATCCGCTTCTTCGAATCCTGGATTCGGATGTCGAGCTTCTGAAGCTGCTTGAGGTCGGTGCGGCGCTGCTCCGTCATCGGCTGGGTCCGTTCGGGTTTTGCCCGCTGCGCTGTCCGCGCGTCGCAGGCTTCCAGTAGTTTCGGTCGAGCTCTCTGAGCTCTCTGGCCAGACGGGACTTCTCGCTGGCGAGCTCGCTCTTCTCTTCGTCCGTGGCAGCCGCCTCGATCCGATCCTGAAGCTCCTGGATCCGGCGGTCGAGAACCGCCACGCGCATCCGGTTCACGGACTTCGTGAAGACGTCGATCCCGTGGACCAGGTCCTCGGGATCGGACAGAATCTCCTCGAGTCGCTGCGCCACCACGGGATCCATGGACGGCGGAGGTGCGCGCATCTCGGGGTCGTCGAGAAGCGCCTGAAAGATGGCCCGATGCTGCGGATCCTCAAAGTCCTCGGACGAGATCAGCTCTCCGGCGCGCTCGACCCACTCGACTCCACGGACCATCATCTTGAGAAGTTGACGCTCCGCGCCCGGCTTGGGACGCGCCGGCCTCGCGCTCGGAGCACGCTGCGCGGGAGCGGAGGACTGCCTGCGCGTTTCCCGCTGTCGATCCCGCTCGATCTCGGCCTCGATCGTCTCCCTCCGCACGCCGGTCTTCGCGGCCACCCGGTCCACGTAGATGTCGCGGAGCGCGGGGTCGGCGGCGGCACGGATGGTGGGGAGGAGACGGTCCAGCGCCTGTCGGGTCCGCTCGATCGAGGAGAAGTAGCTGCGCTCTTCCAGGATCTGGAGCTTCCGGTCCAGCACGTCCACGGCGTCGTCGAGGTGTCCCTCGAGCGCCTCGACGCCCTCGGAGCGCACGAGCGTATCCGGGTCCTCACCCGGCGGCAGCGTGACGATCTGAGGGTGCAGCCCGGCCGCCAGCAGGACGTCGGCGGCGCGGAAGCTCGCCTTGAGCCCGGCCGCGTCGGAGTCGAAGAGGAGCAGGATCTGGGTGCAATA
>JASFUR010000444.1:0-3276 GCA_050050215.1 Gemmatimonadota bacterium | reverse complement strand
CGATGAGGTCGTTCATACGGTTGAAGCAGCGAAGCAGCGTGCTCTTGCCGCACCCCGAGGGGCCGATGAGGGCGACAACCTGATTGGGGGGAACCATCAAGGAGACATTCTGGACGGCATGCTTGTCCCCGTAGTACACGGAGAGATCCACCGCTTCCAGCGCCGGCTCCCGTCCTCCGAGGTCGATGTCGTACGTCGTGGCCACTATCGCCGCACCTGTGCTCGATTCCGCAGAACGATCGCGATGGCATTCATGGTGAGGAGTAGCGCGAGCAGCACGATGATCCCCGCTGCCGCCAGCTGCCTGAACTCGTCTTGGGGTCTCGAGACCCAATTGTAGATCTGCAGCGGGAGAACCGTGAACTGGTCGGTCAGCCCCTTGGGCGTGAACGCCAGGAAGCCCACGGCGCCCACCATGATGAGCGGCGCCGTCTCACCCACGGCCCGAGACAGGGCCAGGATGGTGCCTGTCAGAATACCCGGCAGAGCCATCGGCAGGACCTGCTGCCTGACCACCTGCCAGCGGGTCGCGCCCAGCCCGTACGCTGCCTCGCGAATGGTGCTCGGGACAGCCCGGATGGCCTCCTGCGAGGCCATGATGATGACGGGCATGATGAGCAGAGAGAGCGTGAGCGCGCCGGAGATGACGCTGCGCTGCAATCCCAGCGCCCGGACGAACAGCGCCAGGCCGAGAATGCCATACACGATGGACGGCACGCCGGCCAGGTTGGCGATGTTGGTCTGGATCGCCGTCGTGAGCCACCCCCGCTTCGCGTACTCCTCGAGGTAGATCGCGGCGGCGACCGAGATGGGGAAGGCGATGACCGCCGTCAGCGTGAGAATCCAGACCGATCCCGCCAACGCCGCCTTCACTCCGGCCCGCTCCGGGAACCTGGAGGCGAAGCTGGTCAGGAAGCCGAGGTTCAGACTACCGACGCCGTCTACGACGACGTCGGCCAGGAGCACGGCCAGCGCCACCACGCCGACGAGCGTGGCGAGACCGCACATCCAGGCGAACGCCCTGCCCTTGAGCCTGCGACGTCGGTCGAACGCAGACTCGGAAGCCCCGATGGGCGTCGGCGTCTCGGTCACTGGTACTCCTCCCTGAAGCGTGAGAGGACCCACTGGCTGAGGACGTTCATGGCCAACGTGATGAGGAACAGCGTCATGGCCACGGCGAACAAGGTTCGATAGACGATGGTGCCCTGCGGCGTATCCCCGAGGCTCACCTGGACGATGTAGGCCGTCATCGTCTGGATCGACTCGAAGGGGTTCATGGTCATGTTCGGCAGGTTACCCGCCGCGATTGTCACGGCCATGGTCTCACCGATGGCGCGGGAGATCGCGAGAATGAACGAGGCGATCACACCGGATAGCGCCGCGGGCACCACGACGCGGGTCGAAACCTCGAGCTTGGTCGCACCCAGCCCGTAGGCCCCCTCGCGCAGCGAGCTCGGCACCGCTCTGAGCGCGTCCTCCGACAGCGACGACACGGTCGGGATGATCATCACGCCCACGACGATGCTCGCCGAGGCCGCGTTGAAGATCTCGGTGTCGGGGATGAAGATCCGGAGCACCGGCGTCACGAAGGTCAGCGCGAAGTACCCGTACACGACGGTCGGGATGCCTGCCAGAATCTCCAGCACCGGCTTGAGCATGCGTCGCAGCCGCGGCCCGGAATACTCGCTCAGGAAGATGGCGGTCATGAGTCCCACCGGCAGCGCGAGAATGCCCGCGCCCCCCGCCACCATCACGGAGCCCATGAGGAGCGGAAGCACGCCGAAATGCTTCTCCTGGAACATCGGCTCCCATCGCGTATCGGTCAGGAAGTCGATGATCGGGACCTCCGTGAAGAACGTGATGGTCTCGCGGAGGAGCACGAGCACCACCCCGGCCGTCACAAGCGTCGATGCCGCCGCGCATGCGAAGAGGAGGGCCCCGATCACGCCCTCCTTCAGGTTGCGGCTACCCTTTGCGGTCAGTGAAACATGCGCGGCGGGCCCCTGGTCTACGGGTCCCGCCGCGCTAGCCTCGGACTGGGTCAGGGCGACTCAGCCGGCTCGGCCGGCCGCCTCCCGCATGGTGGCCATGGCGTCGTCGTACTCCGCCTGCGACAGCGCGTGGTATCCCGTCGTCGGGACCAGCGTCGGCGCCTCTTCGAGAAGGAAGGTGATGTAGGCGTAGACCTCTGGCCGCATGAGCGCATCGTGCTTCACGTACACGAAGAGCGGCCGTGAGAGCGGCGCGTACGTTCCGTCCGCGATCGTCGGAGGGCGCGACGCACCCGGTGCCACCGTCGACCTGGACGAGCTTGAGTCGATCGGAGTTCTCAACGTAGTAGGCATATCCGAAGTAGCCGAGCGCGTACTCGTCACCGGCGACGCCCTGGACGAGGATGTTGTCGTCCTCGCTCGCCTGGAAGTCGGGGCGGCTGGCGCCGGACTCACCGTTGATGGTCTCGGTGAAGTAGTCGAACGTGCCGGAGTCGGTGCCCGGTCCGTAGAGGTTGATCTCCTCGTCCGGCCACTCGGGTCGGACGTCCGACCACGTGCTCACGGTGCTGCCCGGCTCCCAGATGCGTCGGAGCTCCTGCGTGGTGAGGCAGGTCACGAAGTCGTTCGCCGGGTTGACGATGACCGACAGGCCATCCCAGGCCACCGTGACCTCGGTGAAGTCGATGCCGGCCGCGGCGCACGTCGCCGTCTCCTGCTCGTTGATGGGCCGCGAGGCGTCCGAGACGTCGGTCTCGCCCGCGCAGAAGCGCTTGAAGCCACCGCCCGACCCGGAGAAGCCCACGGTGACGCGAACGTCGGGATTCGCGATTTGGAATTCCTCGGCGACGGCTTCAGCGATCGGGAAGACCGTGCTCGATCCGTCGATGGAGACGGCACCGGTCAAGGCGGAGGAGCCCGCGTCGCCGGCATCTCCACCACAAGCGGCGAGCAGGGCTACGGTGAGGCCGCACACGGCCAGGGAATGACGGTTTGATCTCATGACTAGCAGTCTCTGGTATGGAAGGGATCCGCAACCACAGCGACGACCCATCTGCTCGGGTGCCATACACTAGAGCGATCTGCGATCGAGACAGTCACGGAATTGTAACAGATCGGCAACGGTGGGCGAGGGCCGTCACGCTCCACGCAAGGTGATGCGGATCGTCGTCCCGTGCCCGAGCCGACTCTCGGCCCGGACGTCGCCACCCATCGAGCCCACCAGGTGCTTGACGATAGCCAGACCGAGCCCGGTGCCTCCGAAGTCACGTGCCCTGGAGGAGTC
>JASFUR010000443.1:0-3276 GCA_050050215.1 Gemmatimonadota bacterium | reverse complement strand
GGTGATCCCGAAGGAGAGGTCCCCTCCGGTCGCGTCCACGAGGATAACCCGGTACCGGTCCGGCTCGTCGGGCACGGCCGCGGAGTAGACCTGCGTGCCTCCCCTCCCCTCGAAGCCCCGGACTCCCCTCCAGACGACGTCGAGCACGGCCGCCCCCACGTCGGAGGCTCCGGTCACGGTTCCGTATACCGTACCCGGCCCATCCGGCCCGGTATCGCACGCGGAAAGGAGCGCGACGACGGCCATGGCCAGCACGACGAGACGGCTCTTCCTCGAAGGACGCGTCACGCCAGGGGGGCTGACCGTGTCCCGGAGACTCCATGACGCCCTCATCGGGGATCCTCCGGCTTCTCGAGGCGCACGGGCAGCGTGATCACGCGGGGCGAGGACGGGATCGCCCGCTCCTTCCGCTGGAGCTGCTGGCCCAACGGCAGCCCGGGGTTCGCGAGGACCCACGCGCGGAGGTCGCCCAGGTCGTAGAGGTCGTTGGCGTTCCCCTGACGGTCGAGGAACGTCTCCTGGATCGAGTCGAGTGGCTCGGTACCGAGGAAGAACGCATCCCCGAGCCGCGAGATGGGAATCGATGGCGAATCGACGTCCAGGGTCACGGTCGCCGTCGCGGTCAGACCGAGCGCGTCCGTCGCCTCGAGGACCAGGGGGTATGCACCGAGGTCGAGCGCCGCACCGGTGAGGCTCCCGTCCGCCCCGAGGGCGAGTCCGGCCGGAACCGATCCGGTGAGGAGCTGCCACGCGACGGGGCTGGTCCCGTTCTCCACCGCGAGCTGGGCGGACACGGGTACCGTGGCCACGAGATCGACCGTGGTGTCGGCCACCGCGTAGACGAGCTGGAAGTCCGCCCCGCCGAAGACCGGCGCGTCCATCGTCACCGACGCGGGATTGGGCTCGCCCGAGAGGTCGCCCGTCCACGCGAGAAACTCGAAGCCCGTCTGCGCGGAGGCCGTGAGGGATACCGCCGTGCCGGGCGCGAACCACAGATCGGGCGAGGACGGCGTGGCCGCCACGATTCCCGGCGCCACCCCGTTCGCGCCGCCCGTCAGATCCACGCGCAGCTCGTACTCTGTCCCGGCGTACGTCGCGTTGAGCGTCGTATCGGCGAGCGGAGTGACGAGCACGCGGGACCGACTCTCGGCCGGAGCGTCGTCCCATTGGGAGAAGCCCGTGCGCACGCCCGCCCCGAGGCTGTCCCCCGCCGCGGCCACGATCGTGTGCGACAGAAACGGAGCGGACAACGCGAAGTTGTCCGGGGCATCTGGGACCGTGACCCCGTCCACCGTGAACAGGCCGCTTCCCCCGGACGGCGTCCCGGACGCGGTCAGCGCGATCTGCGAGAAACGCGTCAGCACATGCATGTCGAGGTCGTCGCCCACCCCGGCGATGTCCAGGATCGTGAGGCCCGTCGCGGTCCCCTGGTCGGAGGTGGCCGACGGCGTCGAGGCCGCGTGGAACGCGGTGTTCGTGGTCGAGCCGGGGAACGGATCGCCCGCATCGCCCCGGTCCCCACCGGGTACGCCGAGCTCGTCCAGCCCGTCCGCCTGCCTGAGCCACACGCCCATGTGGTCGTACGAGTTGACCGTGTTGAGCAGCCAGCGAGCGTCCACGGCCACCTGGTCGATCTGCCACACGAGCAGGCCCCCTGCTCCCGGCAGGTTCTGGTCGAACGACACGGGCGGGGGGAGGCTCCGCCGGTTCTCCAGCAGGAAGTACTCCCCGGACCCGTCGGCCGCGTCGACGCGGTAGACGAGACCGCTCGTCTCGACCGGCTGCAAGGTCAGGGTGCCCAGATCCGCATCTGCCGGCAGCGTGTCCACGGTGACCCAGCCGAGCATGGCCTTGCTCCAGGCACCCATGTGGCACGGGAAAGCCGGCGTGTTGCTCTGACAGCCGTAGGTGCCCGACGCCATGAGATCCCAGCTGCCAGCCCCGTCGTGCGCGACCCCGAAGGGGCGCGTGTCGTACAGGTCGGGGAGCCCGAAGGCGTGGCCGAGCTCGTGCGTGAAGACGCCGATCTCGTTGAGGCCGGAGCCGCCGCACGTCACCGCGCCCTGGACGAAGTAGTCCTCGACGAGGATGAAGCCGCCGCCGAACCTGGAGGTCGGCGTCACGTACGGGGCGCTGTCGGAGCTGGCGTCCGACAGCGTCCACTTGTGCGACCACACCCGGTCGGGCCAGTCGCCCGAGCACTCGGCGCCCGCCGTGGGGTGGACGACCGCGAGCGCGTCGACGTAGCCGTCGTCGTCCCCCGAGTTCGGGACCCCGTCGGGCCCGTCGTTGTCGAAGGCGCCCCAGTCCACGCCCGCCTGCAGATCCAGCAGCTCCTTGATGTAGTCGCCGATGCCGCAGCAGCCCAGGGCGCTGATCCCTCCCGCGACGTCGGCCTGCGTCATGGACGAGCGGACCCAACCCTGTACCTCCCCGTGCAGCGTGATGCTGTCGTTCGACACCTCGGAGTAGAACTCCGCCACGGTCCCCGGCTGCGTGCCGAAGTAGCCGTCCTGGATCTCCATGCTCGTCACGGGTGGGGTCGTAGGCGAGTCGTAGAACAGCCCGAGCACGACGGGGACGTAGATGTCGCCGACCACGGGCTCCTCGCGGGGCCCCAGGCCCACGGCGGCGGGACCGGCTGAGCCCGCCCCGGCGGGGCCGACCCGGACCGCGCCGACGGAGTCCCCACCCGACGTGCGCCCGCCGCCGTTCGCGGGTCCTCCTCCCCTCAACGCCCTCCTCGCCTCCGCCGCCTCGCGCATCCGGAGCGCGCGCCCTCGGGAGAAGCGGAAGGCGTCCGGATTGCGCGCCAGCTCGTCGTAGTAGGCCTGGGGAGGCCTGTTCCCATAGCGACGCCCGAGCATCTCCACGTCCTGTGCGGAGGTGCCCCGTGGGAAGACGGCGATCAGCAGAGCGATCGCGAATGGAAGGCGGCGGTGCATGTGAAGCGCTCAGGACGGGGATCGGCTTCCCTACACACCTGCCCGAAGGGCGGTTCCGGACCGAGCGGGCCGACTCAGTCGCGCAGATCCTCCCCGCGGATCTCGAGCTCGGCCGCCACCGAGCGGAGCCCGTCGATGACGTTCTGGATGTGCTCGGAGCGCTCCAGCCCGATGAGCTCGACGCCCTTGCTCACCTCGTCGCGGCTCACGCCGGCGGCGAACGTCTTGTCCTTGAGCTTCTTGGTGACGGACTTGGGCTTGAGGTCGTCGATGCCGTTCGGCCGGACCAGACACGAGGCGTACACGAGGCCGGAGAGCTCGTCACACGCCA
>JASFUR010000442.1:0-3279 GCA_050050215.1 Gemmatimonadota bacterium | reverse complement strand
TGCCACGAGCGCACTCCAGGGGGACAACCGATGCTCGGAGCCAAGACCAGAACCTCATTTCTCCTTCCCGTCCTGCTCGCCGGGCTCTTCGCGACGGCGTGCGAAGACGCCGTAGACGTCCAGGAACAGTCACCCCTCCGGAGTGACGGCCCCGCCACGGTGAGCGTCCTCCTCACGGACGCCCCCTCCGACTACATCGGAGCGGCGGAAGTCGACATCGGCGCGGTCGAGCTCATTGCCGCCGACGGCGGTGGGCACGTGCTGCTCTCCGAAGACGGCACGGACGGGTTCGTGAACCTGCTCGACCTGCAGGACGCGGCCACCATGCAGCTCGCCGAGGCCGAGATCGAGGCCGGCTCCTATTCGCAGCTCCGCCTCATCGTCGAGGCCGCGCGCGTGGAGCTCGCAGAGGGCTACGCCTTCCGTGACGGCTCGACCGAGAAGGACCTCAAGGTCCCGAGCGGCGCCCAGACGGGGATCAAGCTCAACCTGCACCCGGCCGAGGGCGAGGATGGCGCGGTCGAGATCATGCCGGGCGAGACGGTCCTGGTCCTGGATTTCGACGTCAGCCAGAGCTTCGTGATCCGGGGCAACTTCGAGACGCCCGCTGGCGCTCACGGCGTGATCTTCAAGCCGACGATCCGCGTGACCGTGGAAGACGTCGCGGCCAGCATCTCGGGCACCGTGAACACCGACGTCGAGGGCGCCTCCGTCGACGGCCTGACCGTACGTGCCGAGCCGACCGACGCGGGCACCGTCGAAGGGTACCAGAGCGAGACCGGCACCGCGATCACCAACGAGAGTGGTGAGTACACGATCTACTTCCTCGTGCCCGGATCCTACGAGGTGACCGTGGACGTCGAAGCCGGCCTCGGCACCGATCCGGCCAGCCAGGCGGTGACCCTCGCCGACAGCGAGGATGCCATGGGCGTGGACTTCACCATCATCGACGTCACCGGCAGCATCGCCGGTACCGTGTCCACCGAGATCGACGGCGAGACGACCGACGGTCTGACCGTGACGGCGACGCCGGACGCCGAGGGCGCCGATCCCCTGGAGACGACGACCGGCGAAGGCGGAGCCTACCTGTTCGACTCGGTTCTGCCGGGCAGCTACACGGTCACGGTCGCCGCGGGCGAGGACCGCCTGACAGACCCGGCCTCTCAGGAGGTCGTGGTCGAGAACGGCGAGGACGTCACGGACGTCGACTTCGAGGTGATCGAGGACGTGTCGGGCAGCATTGCCGGGACGGTCTCCACGGACCTCGAGGACGTGTCGGTCGTCGGCCTGACGGTGACGGCGACGCCGGACACCGAAGGCGCCGACCCGGTCGAGACGACCACCGGCGAAGGCGGAGCGTACGAGTTCCCGTCGCTCCCCGCCGACGACTACACCATCACGGTGACCGTGGGTGACGGTCTGACCACGGACCCGGCAAGCGCTTCTGTGGAGCTCGCCGAGAACGGGACCGAGACCGGCGTAGACTTCGACGTGATCGCGGAGGCAAGCTGACCGCGTTCACGCCGACCTCCGGGCACTGAACGGCTCCGGAGCAGACGCCCCTCCGCGCATCGCGTGGGGGGGCGTCGTCTTTGCGGGACGGCTCCGGGTCGCTCAGGCGTCCGCCAGCGGGAAGGTATCCCGGATCACCTGGGCCGACCGATCGAGGGCCTCACGCTCTGCCTCGTCCATCTCCGGCTCGAGCACCGGTCCGACACCCTCGCTACCGACCACGGAAGGCAGCGACAGCGCCACGCCCCGGATCCCGAGTGCGCCTTCCTGCACCGTCGACACCGTGAACACCCTTCGCTCGTCGCCGAGGAGGGTCGCGAGCAGCGCCGCCGTCACGGCTCCGATCGCGTGGTTCGTCGCGCCCTTCCGCTCGATGATCTCGTAGGCGGCCCGCCGTACGCGGTCGCCGATCGTCCCCTCGAGCTCCTCCGACCACCCGGGCCAGTCCCGCAGGCTGCGACCGGCGACCCGGGCACCCGACCAGAGACAGACCTCGGAGTCCCCGTGCTCGCCGACGACCTGCGCGTGGATGGAGGCCGGATGCATTCGCAGATGGGTCGCGAGCTCGTTCCTGAGGCGCGCGGTGTCCAGAAGCGTTCCCGTCCCCACAACCCTCGACGCGGGCAGCCCGGACGCCTCCGTGACGACCTGGGTGAGCACGTCCACGGGGTTGGTCACGACGATGACCGTACCGCTGAACCCCGCCAGCTGGGCGCCGATCTCGCGGACCAGCGCGGCGTTGTCACGGATGAGCTCCAGCCGGGACTCCGTCGGGCCTCCGCCCCTCCCCGCCGCGATCACCACCGCATCGGCCTCCGCGGCTACGTCGGAGACCGAAGGAACCGCGCGAATGACGGGGTCCGCCGGATAGAAGAGGGATCCATGCTCGAGATCCATGGCCTCGCCTTCGGCGATGTCCGCACGGATGTCGTTGACCAGGAGATCCGAGGCCAGGCCGCGATGCACGAGCGAGCTCGCCACGCTCGCACCGACCCAGCCCATCCCCACGATCCCGATGCGATGGCTCATTCGCCCACCCGCTCCGCTGCCTCCCCGAGATCCCGCAGGTACTCGTACGTGTAGATCCCCGTATCGTGGCCGTCGCTCCACACGAACTGGAGGGCGTACCTCCCGACGTAGTGGATCGCCGTGGGATAGACGTCCTCTGCGACCATCTCCGGGCGGAGCGTGCGCACACCGGTCATCTCGTCGACGCAACCCGCGCACGGACACAGGAGCCTCAACTCCCTGGGCACGTACTCGTGGACCGTACCGTCCTCCCAACGAATGCGGAGGCGCTGCTCGTCTTCGGTCGGCCCGATCTCGGCGGGCTCGATCCGTGGGTCGCGTGGGCTCACGTCCGGCTCCCGACGCCGGCCTCACGCAACGCGTTCGCCAGCTTCCGGAACGCCGCACCCCGATGGCTGCGCGCGTTCTTCTGCTCGGGTGACATCTCGGCGAAGGTGATCCCGAGCTCGGTATCGAGGACATGGGGGTCATACCCGAAGCCCCCGCTCCCGCGCGGCGTCTCGACGATCACACCCGGAGCCTCGCCCCGGCAATAGACCGGATCGGAGTCGTCGCCGACGAGGAGCGCGGCCACGCAGACGTAGCGAGCCGTGCGCGCGTCCGGCTCGACGCCGGCGAGCTGCTCGAGCATGTATCGGTTGTTGGCGTCGTCGCGGGCCTGCCCCTCGAGCCCGGTGTCCGGGGCGAACCGCTTCGAGCGCACCCCGGGTCGGCCGCCGAGGGCGTCGATCTCGATGC
>JASFUR010000441.1:0-3280 GCA_050050215.1 Gemmatimonadota bacterium | reverse complement strand
TCCCGAGGAGGAAACCGTCGTGGTGCTGATGGGACTGGGCGCGGCCGAGCAGGTCCTGGCCGGGCTCGTGGAGGAGGGGCGCTCCCCGGATACGCCGGCGCTGGCCGTGAGCAGCGCGAGTCGCCCCGACGAGAAGGTGGTGGTCGGCACGCTGGCCACGCTGGCCGAGGAGATCCGTGCTGCGGAGCTGCCGGCGCCCGCGACGCTCGTCGTGGGTGAGGTGGCCCGCAGGGCACTGGAAGAGCAGGACCGAAATCGTGCTGCCCAGGCGAGTGGCCCCGAGGCCACTGCCGGTGCGGCTTGACCAGAGGAGAGGATCGATGGACGCCGTTGGCTCCTGGGAAGACAAGCTGAAGGACCGGATCCCCGAGAAGCTGGGTCGGGAGATCGACATCTTCGAGACGCAGATGGAGCTGCGTCGGAGGGGAGAGGTGGACGAGCGCCTGTTCGCCGAGACTCGCCTGCGACGCGGCGTGTACGGCCAGCGCTACGACAACGGCCAACGCCACGACGGTACCGCGAACCGAGAGCTGGCCTATCGGGAGCACCCGACCAAGGGGCCCGAGACGGTCTGGGACGCGCCGGGCATGATGCGTATCAAGATTCCGTACGGGAAGATGACGCCGGAGCAGATCGACCTGCTCGCGGAGGTCTCCGAGGATTACTCGGACAGCATCTCCCACGTCACGACGCGTCAGGACATCCAGCTCCACTTCGTCCACATCGAAGACACGCCGGACATGATGCGCCGGCTGGCGACCGTGAACATCACGACGCGCGAGGCGTGCGGGAACTCGGTCCGGAACATCACCGCGTGCCCCATCGCCGGGGTCTGCAACACGGAGACGTTCGACGTCACACCGTACGCCGAGGCGCTCAAGGAGTTCTTGCTCGGACACCCGGACGTGCAGGACTTCGGCCGCAAGATGAAGCCGGCGTTCTCGGGCTGCGCGCACGAAGCGTGCGGGCTCGTGAACATGCACGACGTCGGCTACATCGCGAAGACGCGCGAGGTGGACGGCGAGGTGCAGCGCGGCTTCGAGTTCTGGGTCGGCGGAGGCCTGGGCGCGATCCCGCATCCGGCGCAGCTCCTCACGGAGTTCGTGACGGAAGGGGAGCTCATGCCGCTGACGCAGGCGGTGTGCCGCGTCTTCGCCCGCTTGGGCGAGAAGGAGAACAGGGGACGGGCTCGCATCAAGTTCCTCGTCGCGAAGCTCGGCATCGAGGAGTTCCGCAAGCTCGTCTTCGAAGAGCGCGAAGGCCTCCCGCACGATCCGCGCTGGACGGCCTACATCGACGACGTCGCGGAGTACGGCGAGAAGCCCCTCAAGGACGGGGTCCCGTTCGAGCCGACCGGCGATGAGTCACCCGAGTTCGAGGCCTGGTACGAGACCAACGTGAAGCCGCAGCGGCAGGAAGGGTACGCGGTGGCCACCATCAAGTTGCCGCTGGGCGACATCACGGCCGACCAGATGCGCTCCCTCGCCGACATCGCCCGCGAGTTCACCGGCGACGACGGCGCGCGCCTCACGGTCGAGCAGAACATCGTGCTCCGCTGGGTCAGCCAGGCGGATCTCCCCGCGCTGCATGCCGCGCTCGATGCGGTCGACCTGGCCGCGCCAGGGGCGGAGACGATCGCGGATCTCACGTCGTGCCCGGGTACGGACACGTGCAAGCTGGGCATCGCCGCGTCGCGGGGTCTCGCGGCGGAGCTTTCGAACCACGTCGGTCACCTGAACGGTGGCACCGATCCGGCGCTCAAGGGGCTGCGCATCAAGGCGAGCGGCTGCTTCAACTCGTGCGGTCAGCACCACGTGTCGGACCTCGGCTTCTACGGGATCAGCCGGAAGAAGGGTGGCCGTCTGGTGCCGCACTTCCAGGTCGTCCTCGGAGGCAAGTGGATGGAGAACGGCGGCTCGTACGGGCTGCCCACGCTCGCCATCCCGTCGAAGAACATTCCCGAGGTGGTGAAGCGGATCACGGACAGGTTCCTCGATGAGCGCGAGGAGGGGGAGACATTCCACCAGTTCATCGACCGGCTGGGCAAGGTCGAGGTGAAGAGCTTCCTCCAGGACCTCACCGAGGTCCCGTCCTACGAAGAGGATCCGTCCTACTACTCCGACTGGGGGGACCCGCGGGTGTACACGATGGAAGACTACGGCGAGGGCGAGTGCGCCGGCGAGATCGTGCCGCTCGTGGAGTTCGGACTTCAGGCCAGCGAGCGTGAGGTCTTCGAGGCCCAGCTCTACCTGGATGCCGGCGACATGGACCAGGCGAAGGCCTTGTCGTACAAGGCTATGCTCACCGCGGCCCAGGCGCTTGTGAAGATGGAGTTCCTCGACGTTACCGACGAGCCGGACCACATCGTGACGGAGTTCAGGACACGTTTCCACGACACGGAGCGGTTTCACGACCAGTTCGCAGGCGCCAAGTTCGCCAACTACCTCTTCCAGACCCACGAGAACGGCGGCAACGGTGGCCGCCCGGAGCAGGCGAGGGACCAGGTGCAGGAAGCCCAACTCTTTATCGAAGCGGCGTACAAGTGCTACGAGCGCACCGCCACGACGGGAGCGCCCGTATGAGCGCCCAGGACGGCGTGGTCGCGCTCCGGTCGGCCGAGGTCAGCGTCAAGCTCTTCGTCGACGACCACTCGGTCGTGCGACCTCTCGAGCTCATTCCCGTCTTCCATCGGTGGATCAAGGAAGGCGCGCTCGAGGACGAGCTGATGATCGACGTCGCGAACTACGAGCACGTCCCGAAGGGTCCGGGCATCGTGCTCATCTGTGACAAGGCGCACTACTACTTCGACGTGCGCGAGAACCACTGGGGCATTCGCTACCGCGGCCGTCGTGACGCTCGGGCCACCGGGCAGGCGGCAATCGCCCACGCGTTCGCCTCGGCGCTGAAGGCCGCGTCGCTGCTCGAGAACGATCCGGAGCTCGAGGGCCGATACCACTTCCGCACCGACCGGGTCGAGTTCGGTATCTACGACCGGCTGCGGGCGCCCAGCGACCAGGCGACGTTCGACGCGGTGAAGCCCGCGCTCGAGGCGGCCGTCGCGGAGCTCTACGGCGCGGCGGCGGAGAGTCTGGAGCTCGTCTCGGGCCCCAAGGAGCCGTTCATGGTCGCGATCGAGACCGGCGCCGCGCCCAGCATCGAGGAGCTCCTCGATCGGGCGCTCGCACCCACCGGCTGAGCGGACGATGAGACGGGCATGAGCGCGGCCACGGACGAGGGACGATTCGAGGCCGCGCTCACGCGCTTCCAGGCGGCTCACCGC
>JASFUR010000440.1:0-3281 GCA_050050215.1 Gemmatimonadota bacterium | reverse complement strand
CTACCGGGAAGCGGCGTTCAGATCTACGAAGGCACCTTCACGGGCCCGGGCGACCAGGGCGGAGCCGGCTCGGGCAGGACGATCACGACGTTCGTCTTCTGACGACGAGGGCCGGGGACGGCGACCGCCGCTCCGGCCCCGGCGACCTCACCAGTTCTGCCGCGCGATCCCGTCCTCGACCTCGTAGAAGCGCAGGTCGGCGGCGGTGCGCAGCTTGGTGACGTAGATGATCTGGCCGGTGTGCATGGAGAAGTGCTCGACCGCGTGGAAGACCGCTTCCAGGTGTGTGACGTCCGTCCCCTGGATGACACTCCGGCTCAGCAGGTCCTCGGGCATCAGCTCGGCAAGGGTGGCATCGACATCCGCCAGCGTCTCCTCCAGGTAGGTCAGCAGCCCGGCCCGCGTCCACTCGGTCCCGAGGGTCTCTCCGTCGGCTGCGAACTCCTTCGCGCGCTCGCGGATGTCGGGCTTGCCGCCCACGCCGCTCACGATCCACTGACGGATGTTGCCCGCCAGGTGGAGGACCAGGTTGCCGACGCTGTTGGAGCTCCGGTTGGGTCGCCACCAGAGGTCTTCTTCCGCCAGCGCCTCGACGCAGCGGCGGATCTTGGGCAGATATTCCGACGTGACGTAGTGGCGGCACGTGTCGATGAAGTGCTGATCGGCGGTCATCGTCGGATCCCGTCTCGCTCGCCCGTCACATCTGCCGGTAGGCCGGCCCGCTTCCACCCTCCCGCGGGGTCCAGCGGGGGCCGAGCACGTCGGTCGCCTTGCAGTCGACGCAGTTCGGGGCGTTGACGACCAGTCGGTCCCCGTCGCGCTCGTAGACTCCGGCGGGACACACGTGCGAGTAGAACTCGGCCGCCTCCGCGCTCACGTGCTCGCCGACGATCAGGTGCGAGGGGATGTCGTCGCGGGTCTGGTTCCCGGAGCGGTAGACGGCGTCCACCTTCGAGAAGGTGAGCTCGCCGTCGGGCGCGAAGGGCTCGACGGGGCCGGAGACTTTCCGCGTCTCGGCGGCGTCCTCCTCGATGTCGATGCGCCCGCCCGGGAACGCACCCTTGGTGAGCGTCATCAACCCGGCCTTGATGCCGCCGACCGTGAAGCCGCTCTTGAAGGCGAGCCGCATGTTCCGACGCTCCTTCAGGTCGCGCATGATGACGCTCGAGTCGACGGCCGCGGTGTAGCCCGCCAGGCCCGCCGTCGACGTGTCGCCGGCCTTCAGAGCCTGGAAGATCTGCCTGGCCGCCATGATGCCCGAGTGCATGGCGTAGTGGATGCCCTTGAGCGACGAGACCTCCACGTAGCCCGCCGCGTCCCCCACGATCATCAGCCCGTCGCCGTGTCGTCGCTCGGGCACCGAGTAGTAGCCGCCCTCGGGGATCGTCTTGGCGCCCCACTCGACCATCTGCCCACCCTCGAGGTACTGCCTGAAGAGCGGATGCAGCTTCATACGCTGCAGCGCCTCGTGTACGTCGAAGCGTGCGTCGGAGTAGTCGAGCCCGACTACGAGCCCGATCGCCACGTGGTCGTCGGCCATCGGGTACATGAACGAGCCGCCGAAGGCGTCCTTCGGGAGGGGCCAGCCCATCGTGTGGACGATGCCGTCGAGCGGCTTCTTCACCTCCCACAGCTCTTTCACCCCGAGCGCGAAGATCTGCGGGTTCGCCGACTTCACGTCCTGCCAGCCCAGCCACGCCTGCGAGAGCGAGCCGCGCGTGCCCTCGGACA
Source organism: Gemmatimonadota bacterium (assembly GCA_050050215.1). Lineage (GTDB taxonomy): Bacteria > Gemmatimonadota > Gemmatimonadetes > Longimicrobiales > Gaopeijiaceae > UBA2982. The sequence goes on along the minus strand of JASFUR010000440.1, from coordinate 1,550 downwards.
GCACGGTAACCCGCGCCGTGAGGTCCATGGCCGGCATCGCGTCGGCGGCGCTCGGCTGTCCGTCCCGGTCGAGCCCGGACGGCGTCGTCCGCACGCCGATCACGTTGCTCCCGTCGACCAGGAGCGAGTCCACGGGGAAGCCCGGGAAGACGTTCACGCCGAGCCCCTCGGCCTTCTCCCCCAGCCAACGCACGATCTCGCAGATCGACGCGATGTGGTTCCCGTGGTTCTTCATGGTCGGCGGCGTCGGGATGCGCATCGCCTTCGAGTCCGTCAGCATGTAGACGCTCTCCTTCCCGACCGGACGCCGAAACGGGAAGTCGTCGAGCGAGAGCTCGGGGAAGAGCTCCTGGAAGCCGCTCGGGTTCACGACCGCGCCCGACAGGCTGTGCTCGCCGAGCTGGGCGGCCTTCTCCAGGACGCCGATCTCGACCTCGCCGAGGCCGCCGCCGGCTTCGTTGTCCTTCTGCACGAGCCTCGCCAGCTCGATCGCGCCCGCGAGGCCGGCCGGGCCGCCACCGACGAAGATCACGTCCATGGGAACCGCCTCGTCGTCCGGCGTATCCTCCACGATGAAGCGGTCGCGCGGCAGTTCGGGCTGCTCGTCGAGGGGGCGGACCGTGGCTCTCAAGCTCGTGCTCTCGGACATGGCGTCTACCTGTGGGATCCGTGGCCGGGCGAACGTGTATCGACTCGTCCCACCGGACGCCAGGGGACGGCCGCCTGAACATCGCGGGATCGATTGCGAGGCTCTACCCTGGTACTCGAGACGACTCACGGCACGGGAGGCATCACGGATGAGCGAGCATCGCCCCACGACCCTCGGTGAGCTGAAGGCGGCGGGCTACCAGTCGCGCTCCGTGAAGGACGAGATCCGCGCCAACCTCGTGCGTAAGCTCAAGAGCGGCGAGGAGCTCTTCGAGGGGATCCGCGGATACGAGGAGTCGGTCACGCCCCAGATCGTGAACGCGCTCCTGGCGGAACACGACTTCATCCTCCTCGGGCTTAGAGGTCAGGCGAAGAGCCGTATCCTGCGGCAGCTCGTCTCGCTGCTCGACGAGGAGGTGCCGATCCTGGCCGGGAGCGAGGTCAACGACGACCCCTTCCACCCGATCTCCAAGTACGGGCGGCAGATCGTGGAGTCACAGGGAGACGACGCCCCCATCGAGTGGGTGCACCGCGATCAGCGCTACGTGGAGAAGCTCGCCACACCCGACGTGACCATCGCCGACATGATCGGGGACCTCGACCCGATCAAGGCGGCCCGCGGTGGGCACATCCTCGCCGACGAGCTCACGATCCACTACGGGCTGCTTCCGCGCGCGAACCGCGGCATCTTCGCGATCAACGAGCTTCCGGACCTCGCGGGCAAGATCCAGGTGGGCCTCTTCAATATCCTCCAAGAGGGGGACGTGCAGGTGAAAGGCTACCCGATCCGGCTCGCGCTCGACGTGCTCATGGTCTTCACCGCGAACCCCGAGGATTACACGGCTCGCGGCAAGATCATCACGCCGCTCAAGGACCGCATCGGCGCCGAGATCCGCACGCAC
>JASFUR010000439.1:0-3294 GCA_050050215.1 Gemmatimonadota bacterium | reverse complement strand
AGCTACCTGGTCACCGACCACGGTGGCGGCGCCTCGGATCCGATGGGATTCGTGACCGGGGACTTCGTCTTCGTGGGCGACCTGGGGCGCCCAGACCTCCTCGAGCAGGCGGCGGGGATCCAGGGCGTGCAGGAGGATTCGGCGCGGGCGCTCTACGGCTCACTTCCCTCGTTCCTGGATCTCGAGGATCACTTGCAAGTGTGGCCCGGCCACGGGGCCGGCTCCGCGTGCGGGAAGGCGCTCGGCGCGGTGCCGATCACGACCGTGGGCTACGAGAAGCGGCACAACGCGGCGCTCGATGCGGCGCGGGCCGGGGAAGACGCGTTCGTCGAAGCCATCCTGGCCGATCAGCCGGAGCCTCCACTGTACTTCGCCCGCATGAAGGCACTGAACCGCGCCGGTCCGCCGGTCCTCGGGGACTTGCCCAGGCCTCATCGCGTCGCCCTGCAGGAGATGCCCGTGCTGCTGAACGACGCGAACGTCGTGATCATCGATACGCGCACGCCGCGCTCGGCGTTCATGGCACGGCATCTGCCGGGGGCGCTTCACGCGCCGCTCGACCGTGCATTCAACACGGTCGTCGGGTCGCTCGTCGAAGACGAGACGCGTCCGATTCTGCTCGTGACCGAAGGCGATCGAGTGGAGGAGGCGGTGAGGGATCTCGTGCGCATCGGCTACGACTCGTTCGCGGGATTCCTCGACGAGGAGCAACTCGAGGAGTGGTTCACCGCCGGGGGTGCCAGCTCGACGATCCAGGAGATCGACACGGCGCACATGGGGGATTTGTGGAACGAGCCGCAGTACCGGGTGGTGGACGTCCGCTCGGGTGCGGAGTACCGGGCGGGGCACGTGCCCGGAGCGGTGCACGTGCCGTACACGCGCCTGCCCCGTCTCGAGGACCGGGTCCCGCATGGGCAGACCCTTTTGGTCCACTGCGCGTCCGGCAAGCGGAGCGCGGCGGCGGGCGCGTACCTCGCGGGGCGGGGGTACGACGTCCGTTTCGTCGACGACGACTGGACCGGCTGGGTCGAGAGCGGCCACCCCGTGGAGCGGGAGGTGCCGGCAGACGTGGTCGCAGGCGCCGCGTCGGCATAGGATCGAGCCATGTCCGACATCGAGATGACCCCGGAGATGCTGGAGCTGGTCGCGGCGCGCTTCAAGGCGCTCGCCGAGCCGACGAGGCTGCGGATCCTCTCGGTGCTGCGTGAGGGTGAGCGCACCGTGAGTGATCTGGTGGATCAGACCGGACTCGGCCAGGCCAATGTCTCCAAGCACCTCCAGCTGCTGCACGACCTCCGGTACGTGGAGCGGCGTCGCGAGGGACTCTACACCGTATACAGCCTCGCCGACGAGGACGTCTTCGCACTCTGCGACATCGTGTGCGGGCGGATCGAGCGCGAGGTGGAGCAGGGCAGAGCGTTGATCGAGGGATAGAGGGGCTCAGTCCCCTCCTACCTTCGTCGTCACCTCGACGGGCCGGGTCACCGAGTCGTAGACGGGTGAGTGCGCGCTTGCCGCTTCGGCGATCTCGTCCAGCACCTCGGGAGCCGCGTCGGAGCTCACGTGGAACGTCAGGGTCACGTCGGAGAGCCCTGCCGGGGTCGGCTGAAGCCCGAAGAAGCCGTTCAGGTCGATGTCCCCGCTCACGTCGACGTCCAGCGAGTCGATCTCCACGCCCCGCGCCGTGGCCTGGGCCGCGAACGTCCCCGCCATGCAGGAGCCGAGGGCGGCCAGCAGGAGCTCGATAGCGGTGGCGCCGGTGTTGCCACCGAGAAGCTCCGGCGGATGGTCGCCCCGGAGCGTGAACGGCCGCTCGATCACCTCGCCGAGCTGCTCGATCTCACGGGTGCGGACGTCCAGACCGAATCCTCCGTCCCACTGTACCCGACTTCGCCACGTGAGCCGCCCGGCGTCGGGCTGTTGCCTCACGCCGTCCACCGCCTCGTTCATCGCGTCGACGTCCCATCCGTTCAGCACGGTGCTCATCATGTCCTCCTGACAGGGTTCATGCTCATTGCGTGTCTGAACGTGCGGTTTGCACGGGTCCGGGGTGAGTGCGAGAATCGGCAATACCCATCCATTTGCGTCACCTGTTCGATATGGCCCCGCTTCCAGAGCCGATCCGCGTCACGCTCATCGCGACTCCCGACGCCCAAGTGGCTCCTCTCAGTGGCCTTTACGAGACGCTGACCGCGTTCCGGCTTCTGGCCGCAGTCGAGCCCGAGGTGCCCGAGGCACCCTTCGAGGTGGAGATCGCCGCGCCGGCGGGAGACACGGTGCAGGGAGCCAGCGGACTGACCCTCACCGACCTCCGCAGCCTGGACGAGATCGGGCACACCGACATCGCTATCGTCCCGCTGATGATGGTGGAGGACTCCGACTGGGTGCCCGGACGGTACCCCGGGGTAGTCACGTGGCTGCGGGACAGGCACGGCGCCGGTGCGCTCCTGGCCTCGGCCTGCACGGGCGTGCTGCTCCTGGCCGAGACCGGCCTTCTGGACGGTTGGGACGCGACGATCCACTGGGCCTTCGCGCCCACGTTCCGACGGAATTTCCCCGACGTCCGCCTGCGACCTCGGGAGGTCCTGGTCACGGCCGGCGACCACGAGGAGCTGGTCATGTCGGGTGGCGTGATGTCGTGGCACGATCTGGCGCTGCACCTCATCGCGCGACACGTGGGGCCGAGCGCGGCTCAGGGAATCGCGCGCATGCTCATGCTCGAGTGGCACGGTGAGGGCCAGGCGCCCTACATCGGCTTCGCGCCGAGCCTCGATCATGGAGACGCCGTCGTGGCGCGCCTCCAGCGCTGGCTGGCGGAGAGCCACGCCGTGCCCAATCCCGTGGAGGAGATGGTGGACCGTTCCGGGGTGGCCCGCCGCACGCTCGAGCGTCGGTTCCGGAAGGCGACGGGCCATTCACCTATTCGCTATGTCCAGAATCTCCGCATTGCCGAGGCCAGACGAAGCCTCGAGCGCACCGGGCTCTCGGTCGAGCAGATCGCGCGGAGCGTGGGCTACGAGAACACCGCGTACTTCACTCGCCTCTTCCGGCGGGTGACGCGTCTCACTCCCGGTGCCTACCGGCGCAAATTCAGGGGGCCGAGGACGGACCGCTTCTAGCGGCGGACAACAGTCGCCCGGCGGAAGGTCGTCGGTGCCTGGCGCCGAGGCTCGTCAGCGCCCGCCGGCCAGCGGGTTGTCGCAGGCCACCGCGCCAGGCGACTCGGGCACGCCTCCGCCGGCGAAGGTCGGGAACGGGTCCTCCACGTCTCCATTGTAGACCGCGCAGCCCACG
>JASFUR010000438.1:0-3302 GCA_050050215.1 Gemmatimonadota bacterium | reverse complement strand
GGCCAACAGGGCCAACAGGGTGGCGGTGCCCAACAAGGCGGCAACCCCAACGGACGTGGCCGCAACGCCGATGCCTTCGGAGGCGGCGGCTATGATGGTGACTACCGCTACGGGGCAGGTCCCCGTCAGCTCACAGACGAGGAGATGCGCCAGTACCGGGCAGAAATGGAACGGCGGGCCGAGCAGATCCGCGACCTGCGCCAGGACCTGAGGGGCATGGGCCGGCCGGTCGAGGAGCTCGACCGGGTGCTGGACTCCATGACGCGCCTCGACGACCGGGGCGTGTTCACCGATCCACAGGCGCTCGCGGAGATCCACCAGGGCATGCTCGACCAGCTCAAGCGGATGGAGTTCGGGCTCCGTCGCGAGGTCGAAGGTGAGACAGGCCGCAATCCGACTCTGACCGGATCGGACGAGGTGCCGGACGGATACCAGACTTTGGTCGAGGAGTACTACAGGGCGCTCGCCCGCGGTGAGGGCTCGGGCAACTGACACTCGGCTTCGCGCCACTCGGATCCGAGAAGAGGGCGGCGGGGTAACCCGCTGCCCTCTTCGCATGCTCCCCATCCACGCAGGATCGTCACCCCACCAGGAACGACATGTCCGGACCGCAGTTCATCTACCACATGCACGGTCTTTCGAAGATCGTCCCGCCCAAACGGGAAATTCTCAAGAACATCAACCTCTCGTTCTATCCCGGTGCTAAGATCGGCGTCGTGGGCCCCAACGGCGCGGGCAAGAGCTCGCTGCTCAAGATCATGGCCGGGCTCGACACCGACATCATCGGAGAGGCGTGGGCCGCCAAGGGCACCCGCATCGGGTACCTGGCGCAGGAGCCCGAGCTCGACGCGAGCCTGGACGTGCGTGGCAACGTCGAGGAGGCCGTCGCCGAGACCCGAGCCCTCCTGACGAGGTTCGAGGAAGTGAGTATGAAGTTCGGTGACGTGTCGACCGACGAGGAGATGAACGACCTCATCGAAGAGCAGGCAAAGCTCCAGGACCGCATCGATGCCGCCGGGGCCTGGGAGCTGGATCGCCGCATCGAGATCGCGATGGACGCGCTCCGTCTCCCGCCCGGAGATGACGACGTGACGATGCTGTCGGGCGGAGAGCGCCGACGGGTGGCCCTCTGCCGGGTGCTCCTGGAGCAACCCGACATGCTGCTCCTCGACGAGCCCACCAACCATCTCGACGCCGAGTCGGTGGCGTGGCTCGAGCACCACCTGGCAGACTTCCCGGGCACGATCGTGGCCATCACGCACGATCGGTACTTTCTGGACAACGTGGCGGAGTGGATCCTCGAGCTCGACCGGGGCGAAGGGATCCCCTGGAAGGGCAATTACACCTCCTGGCTCGAGCAGAAGCAGGAGCGACTGCGCCTCGAGGAGAAATCCCAGAGCGCCCGTCAGAAGACCCTCGAGCGCGAGCTCGACTGGATCCACATGTCGCCGCGGGCGCGACACGCGAAGGGCAAGGCGCGCATCAACGCCTACGAGGAGCTGCTGGCGCAGGACGAGCGCGAACAGGTACGCACCGCCGAGATCCTCATCCCGAAAGGCCCCCGCCTGGGCAAGAGCGTCATCCACGCGGAACACCTGACCAAGGGCTTCGACGACAAGCTGCTCATCGACGACCTCTCGTTCGACGTCCCGGCGGGCGCGATCGTCGGGATCATCGGTGCGAACGGGGCGGGCAAGACCACGCTCTTCCGCATGATCGTGGGAGACGACACGCCCGACTCGGGCACGCTGAGCGTCGGCGAGACGGTGAAGCTGGCCTACGTCGATCAATCGCGCGAAGACCTCGACCCCGAGAAGACCGTCTTCGAGGAGGTGAGCGGCGGACAGGACATCCTCCTGTTCGGCCGCGCCGAGGTGAACCCCCGGGCATACCTGTCGTGGTTCAACTTCCGGGGATCCGACCAGCAGAAGAAGGTGGGGGTCCTATCCGGCGGCGAGCGGAACAGGCTTCACCTGGCCAAGCTGCTGAAGTCGGGCGGCAACGTGATGCTGCTCGACGAGCCCACGAACGACCTGGACGTCGACACGCTGCGCGCGCTCGAGAATGCGATCCTCGACTACGCGGGATGCGTTCTCGTGATCTCCCATGACCGCTGGTTCCTGGATAGGGTGGCGACGCACATACTGGCGTTCGAGGGCGACTCCCGGGTGTTCTGGTTCGAGGGCAACTACCAGGAGTACGAGGACAACCGGGTCCAGCGACTCGGCGAGGATGCTGCCCAGCCACACCGGCTCAGATACCGGAAGCTCGTGAGGGAGTAAGGTTCCCATCGGGCGATGCCGTTCCGCGCGTCGGCTTTTTTTTGAGTGACACCGGGCGCCGCGGCCTCTTATCTTCTCGCCCGACGCCCCGCCGCTTCTTCAGCGACCCGCCGAGCCGTGGCCCGTAAGAAGAAATCCAAGAAGGACTCGAAGAAGAAAGCCGAGTCGAAGGCGAGCAGCGTCGACGCCGACAGCCCGTCCAAGGCCGACTCCGCCCCCGACGGTTCGTCCTCGGACGAGAAGTCGACATCGAAAGAGCAGAAGTCGTCCGAGAAGAAGTCGACGTCGAAGAAGAAATCGACGTCCAAGAAGAAGTCGGCTGAGAAGGAATCATCGTCCGACAAGAAGTCGACATCGAAGAAGAAGTCGTCGTCCAAGAAGAAGCCCAAAAAGAAACGCGCACGTAAGAAGGCCGCGAAGAAGGAGAGCGGGGACGACGAGAAGGCCTCGAAGTCGAAGTCGGGGTCGAAGAAGTCCAAGTCGAAGTCGAAGAGCAGGGCGTCGGGGTCGAAGAAGAAGGGAAAGGGCTCCAAGGCGGAAAAGGACGAGTCCGCCGAGGCGGGGAAGCAGCAGGAGCCCTCATCGGAAACGAAGGACCAGCAGCCCGACGGGAAGTCTTCGACCGAGAAGCCCGACGACTCGGAAGCCGCCGTCGAGGGTGAATCGCCCGAGGCCACTCCAGAGGCTCCCGACGAAGAACCCCAGCCGGAGGAACTCGACGACGAGGAGGCGACGGCGGAGCAGATCGACGAGCTGCTCGCGCAAGTCGCCGAACTCGCGGACGTGGCCGCCGGCGACGAGGCGGCCCATGCTCAGGTCGAACCTGCCGCGGCCGAACCGGCCACCGGAACGGGAGACACCGTGGACTCGGCCGACGACGAGTCCTCGACCCGGGACGAGACCGAGATCGAAGATCTCGACGCGGTCATCGACGATGAGGACGACGCCAAGGAGGACCTCGACGCGCTGATCGCCGCGACGGTCGCCGGTGCGACCTCCGACGGGGATAGCGAAGACGGC
>JASFUR010000437.1:0-3313 GCA_050050215.1 Gemmatimonadota bacterium | reverse complement strand
GGGAGGCCGCTACGCGACCCCTGCCAGAATCTTGCCTGCCCTCGTCACCAGCTCTTCGGCCCGCTTCTCTTCGGGCGCTTCCGCGATCAAACGCACCACCGGCTCCGTTCCCGACGGTCGCACGTGCAGCCACGCCTTCCTGTCCGGCCACGCGAGCCTGAGCCCGTCGGACTCGTCCTTGGCCGCCGCCGTGAGGTCTTCCTCCAACGCTTCGTAGCCCGCGGCCAACGCCTCCCGGGGAAACGCCACCTTCTCCTTCACGATCGTGTACCCCGGCCAGCGGCCGGCCGCCTCGGAAAGCGCAACGCCCTCGTCTGCAAGGTGTTGCAGGATCAGGGCGACAGCCAGCGGCGCGTCGCGCGTGTGCTGCAAGGCCGGGAGGATCACCCCGCCGTTGCCCTCCCCCCCCACCACGGCACCCTCCTTCTGCATCCGCCGTGCCACGTTCACCTCGCCGACGGGAGCCCGGTACACGGTGGACGCGTGCGCCCGCGCGACGTCCTCCACGACCTGGCTCGTCGACAGGTTCGTCACGACCGGGCCCGGGGTGCGCGAAAGCACCGCCGCGGACGCGAGGGCCAGAGTCAAGTCCTCGCCCAGGGGCCGACCGTTCTCGTCGACCAGGGACAGCCGGTCGGCGTCCGGGTCGATGGCCAGGCCGGCGACCGCGCCGCTCTCACGTACCAGGTCCCCGAGGTCCGACAGGTTCGCCGCTGTCGGCTCCGGGTCGCGCGGGAAGAGGCCATCGGGCTCCATGCCGATCCCGACGAAGTCGCACCCGAGCCGACCCAGGAGCTCGGAGACGACCGGGCCGCCGGCTCCGTGCACGCAATCCACGGCGACCTTGAGCCCCCGCGCCCGGATGGCGTCCTGGTCGATGTGCGGCAGCCCCAGAATCTTCTCCAGGTGCCTCGGCCAGGCCTCGTCGTCACGACTCAGCGTCCCCAGCGCGTCCCACGAGGCCCTCGGGGGATCCTCGCCGGTCAGGTAGGCCCGGAAGGCGGCGGACCGCTCCGCGTCCAGGAAGATCCCTTCCTCGGACACGAGCTTGAGCGCGTTCCACTCGGCCGGGTTGTGGCTCGCCGTGACTCCGATCGCCCCGACCGCACCGTGGTGCCGGACCGAGAGCAGGAGCGTCGGTGTCGGCACGACGCCCAGGTCGATCACGTCGACGCCCACCGATTGCAGCCCGGCGGTCACGGCCCTCGCGAACATCGGTCCGGACGTACGGGAATCGCGTCCGAGACACACCGGCCCGCGCGATCCCTCGGCCATGAAGGCCCCGAAGGCCGCGGCCGTACCACAGATCAACTCGGGCGTGAGTGGCGCGCCGACCCGCCCGCGCATGCCGGACACGCTCACCATCAGACCTTCGGGAATGCGAACGGGCAATGCGACTCCTGGGGGGGATGATGGGGGCTGGGCGGTCGAACTCGATGACCCGTAAGACAAAGTTCATGCAGGCGAGGGCCGGGGGTCAACGAATTCCGGTAGCGGGTGTGTCTCGAAGAGGCCTACATTCGAAGGGCGTCGCTGAAACCGGGATGCGGAGGCCCGCGTAGGGGAAGCATCCACGCAAGAGGACGGAACACATGACGGACGAACAGGACCGAACGGAAGGCGCTGCCGCAGGTACGGAAGCCAAGGCCCGCCGCGTCCTTACAGATATCGCCTCCCATTCGTGGGAGCACCCGGCCGACAAGGCGGCACTCCAGGCGCTGCGCCGCATCCCCGTCTTCGACGCCGTGTTGCGGAAGCTCTTCGGCTACTTCGGCGAGAAGCCGATCCGCCTCGCCTTCCAGGCGAACGCCGTGAAGGTGGGACCGAACCAGTTCCCGGAGATCTACAAGATCTACCAGGAGGCGCTGAAGACGCTGGACGCGCCCGAGGAGTATCCACTCTACGTCTCGCAGACGCCGATCGTGAACGCGGGCGCCTACGGCATGGACCAGCCGTTCATCATCCTGAACTCCGGCACGGTCCGACTGACGTCCGAAGAGGAGCTCGAGTACATCCTCGGGCACGAGATCGGCCACATCGTCAGCGACCACGTGCTCTACCGCACGATGACGGTCTTCCTGATCAACCTGGCCAACATGGGCTTCCCCATCGTGGGGCTCGCGGCGAGAGCCGTTTTGGTGGCGCTCTTGGAATGGTCGAGGAAGTCCGAGCTCTCCTGCGACCGGGCAGGTCTACTGACCGTGCAGGATCCGGAGGTCGTCATGCGGGCCATGCTCAAGATGGCCGGCGGAGGCGACGAGGACGAGACGAGCCTGCAGGAGTTCATCGTTCAGGCCGAGGAGTACCAGGAAGGCGGCGACCTGGCGGACCAGGTCTTCAAGGTCCTCAACCTCATGGCCGCCACGCACCCCTTCTACGTGCTCCGCGTGAGCGAGCTCAGGGCCTGGATCGAATCCGGCGACTACGACCGGATCCTGCGCGGCGAATACTCGCGTCGGGGCGAGCCGGATCCGGCCTATCAGGAGGATCTGCGAGCGGCGGCGAACGCATACGCCGAAGGAGCGAAAGACTTCGTCGACAATCTCGCGGGCGCGGCCAAGCGCATGGGCTCGGACTTCCTGGGCGGTTTCAAGCGGTAACCCCTGCCAGGGGTCGGCTCCGGGGCGGTCGGGCGAAATGCCCGGCCGCCCCTTTTCTTTCGTGTCGGGTCGGATAGACTCCGCCCCATGCGAATCCTGATCGTAGGAAACGGCGGAAGAGAGCACGCGCTTCTCTGGAAGCTCCGCAGGGATGCCCCCTCGGCGGAGTTCTACGTGACCCGACCCAACGGCGGCATGGAACCGCTGTGCGAGACGGTCGAGATCGCACCGGGCGACGTCGAAGCCCTCTCGGGATGGGCCTCCGCACATCGCATCGACCTGACCGTCGTGGGCCCCGAAGCGCCCCTCGCAGCGGGCATCGCGGATCGGTTCGAGGCCAAGGGGCTGCCGGTGTTCGGACCCAGCAGCGCCGCCGCACGCATCGAGTCGAGCAAGGCATACTCGAAGGAGCTCATGCGGGGGGCGGGCGTCCCGACGGCCGAGCACAGGACGTTCACCGACCTGGGCGCCGCCGAGTCTTTCGTGCGAGAGCAGGGAGCGCCGATCGTCGTGAAGGCCTCCGGGCTCGCGGCAGGCAAAGGCGCAGTCGTGTGCATGACCGAGGAGGAGGCGCTCGAGGCGGTCCGTTCGATGCTCGGCGACTTCGAGTTCGGCGAGGCGGGACGCGAAGTGGTCATCGAGGAGTACATGGAGGGAGAGGAGCTGTCCGTCTTCGCGGTGACCGACGGCGAGCACTCGGTCATCCTCGTCCC
>JASFUR010000436.1:0-3323 GCA_050050215.1 Gemmatimonadota bacterium | reverse complement strand
GACGAGAGCAGGAAGGACGTGCGCGCCGTCGTGCACGGCCTACGACAGCAGTTCGACAAGGGCGAGAGGGACAACCTGTGCCTCTCCGACTTCGTGTACCCGAAGGACTCGGGCATCGCCGACTGGATGGGCGCGTTCGCGGTCACGGCAGGGCACGGGGCCGCCGAGCTGGCCGCGAAGCTCGAGGCCGAGCACGACGACTACAACGCCATCCTGTTGAAGTCGCTCGCCGACCGCCTCGCCGAGGCGCTGGCCGAGCGGATGCACGAAATCGTCCGGACGAAGCTCTGGGGATACGCATCCGACGAGTCGCTCGACAACGACGCGCTCATCGCGGAGTCGTACCGGGGCATCCGTCCCGCCCCGGGATACCCCGCGTGTCCAGACCATACCGAGAAGCGCACGCTCTTCGAGCTCCTGGACGTGACCGCCACGGTCGGTGTGGAGTTGACGGAGAGCTGCGCCATGACCCCGGCGTCGTCGGTGAGCGGCTGGTACATCGCCAGCCCGGAGTCGAAGTACTTCGGCGTCGGCCGACTCGGAAAGGACCAGGTCGAGGACTACGCCGCCAGGAAGGGGTGGACGGTCGCCGAGGCCGAACAGTGGCTCGCTCCCAACCTGGGATACGATCCGGAACAATGAGGGCGTTGATCGAGGACGGTCGGGTCCACGTCTTCGACGGGGCCATGGGCACCGAGCTCTACGGGCGCGGCGTCTTCGTCAACGTCTGCTACGATCAGGTCAACCTCGATCAGCCCGATCTGGTGAAGCGTATCCACAAGGAGTACGTGGACGCGGGCGCCGAGATCATCGAGACCAACACGTTCGGCGCCAATCCGGTGAAGCTGTCCTCGTACGGCCTCGAGGCTCGCACCGAGGAGATCAACGCGGTGGCGGCGAAGCTCGCCCGACAGGCGGCCGGTGGGCGGGCGAAGGTGGCCGGGGCGATCGGACCGCTCGGCGTGAGGCTCGACCCGCTCGGCGCGACCGAGCCCCAGGAGGCGGTCGACTACTTTCGCCGTCAGGTGGTGGGACTCCTGGAGGGCGGCGTCGAGGGCTTCCTCCTCGAGACGTTTTCCGACCTTGCCGAAGCCGAGTGCGCATACGCCGCGATCCGTGCGGAGTGCGACCTTCCGGTCGTGGCTCAGATGACCGTCGGCGAAGACGCGAAAACCTCGTACGGCACCGACGCGGCCCAGCTTGCCCGCGCTCTGACGGACATGGGGGCCGACGTGATCGGACTCAACTGCTCGGTCGGGCCGGCAGTCATGCTCGACGCGGTCGAGGAGATGAGAGACGCGACGGATCGGCCGCTCTCGGCGCAGCCGAACGCCGGCCTGCCCCGCACGGTCCGGGACCGCCAGATCTACCTCGCCAGCCCGGAGTACATGGCCGAGTATGCGCGCCGCATGGTCGAGGTGGGAGTCCGGTTCGTCGGCGGGTGCTGCGGCACCACTCCGGCGCACGTCAGGCGCATTCGCCAGGTCGTGAACGAGGTCGCCTCGCCCGCCTCGCCGCGCGTGACCTCACCCAGCGTCGTCCCCGAGTCGACCGCGGTGCAGCCGACCCCGCTGGCCGAGCGCTCGTCGTTCGGGGCCAAGCTGGCGTCCGGCGCATCCACGCTCTCGGTGGAGATCCTGCCGCCGCACGGCTGGAACCCCAGCGAGGTCGTCGAGCCGGCGCGGGTGCTCCAGGACGCCGGCGTGGACGCGGTCAGCCTGGTGGACGACACGCCCCGCCGCCGGAGCCGCATGGGCGCGCTGGCGGCCGCGACGGTCATCGAGCGCGACGTCGGCCTCGAGACGATCGTCCGCTACACGTGCCGCGGACGCGAGATGTTCAGCATGATGTCCGACCTGCTCGGCGGCGCTGCGGTCGGGCTCCGCAACATCCTGGTTGCGAGCGGCGATCCGGTCGGCACGGGCCCCTACCCCGACGCGGCGAGCGCCCTCGACATCGACTCGATCGGCCTGACGAACGTCGTGCAGGGCCTCAACCGCGGCGTGGACCCGGGCGGCAACGCGATCCGCAACCCGACGCTCTTCGTGCAGGGCGTGGAAGTGGACCAATCTGCCCCCGACCAGACGCGCGAACGCGAACGCTTCATTCGGAAGATGCAGGCCGGCGCGGACTTCGCGGTGACCCGCCCGGTGTTCGACGTCGACGCGCTCTCGCCGTACCTGGAGCTCGCCGCCACCGCCGACCTACCGGTCATCGCGGGCATCTGGCTCTTCCCCAACCTCCGCAGCGCGGAGTTCCTGGCGAACGAGATGCCTGGCGTCTCCGTGCCGCCCGAGCTCGTCGAGCGCATGCGTGAGGCCGAAGCCGACGGCCCCGACGCCGCTCTGGCCGAGGGCGTCGCGATCGCGCTGGAGGTCATCGACGCGGCTCGCGGCGAAGTGCGAGGATTCCACCTGAGCGCACCCCGCACGAATGTGGAAGTGGCCGTACGCGTGGTGCGCGAGGCCGGGCTGGGAACCCAGGGCTAGAGCCGCGCCGCGGCGCGCTCCGCGCTATACCTGGTCCAGGATCCGCTTCAGTCGACGGGCGGCGTTCCGGTTGCCCAGGTTGCTGACGTAGATCTTGTTGGCGCCGACGGCGCGGAGCTCCCGGATCGTCCGCGCGCAGATCTCCTCGGCCGAGGCGCCCGCCTCGAACTCCTTCGTGAGCTCCTCTGCCGGCACCGGGAAGAAGTCGCCGAGCGTCCGAAGCGTTCTGGGGTTCGCGCTCCGGTAGAAGAACACGCCGAAGATCACGGGCACGTTCGCGTCGCCGTCCTCGAGGGTCCGGAGCAGCTGCTCCACGCCGGCCACCGAGTGGTGCGATACGATCTGGCTCAGCGCGAACCGGGCGTGCGAGTCGGGCGCCGTGAGGAAGCCGACCTGCTCCGCCGCGTTCCGGTGCGGGTTCGCCCAACCACCCAGGGTCAGGCTCGGGACCTTCCGGCTGAGGATCTCCCGGAGATCCCTCCCGTGGGGCACGCACCGCGGCGGACCCACGTCCTTGTCGCCTCCCAGCACGGTCAGGGCGTCGAAGCCCTCCGATGCCGCTCGACGGGCGAAGGTCTCGCAGTACTCCAGCTTGTGCTTGGTCGTGAGGATCGGGACGATCCGGCGCAGGTCGATCGCCTCGCCCGCGTTGGCTCCGATGTGCGCGAGGCTCTCCTCTTCGGCGGCGCCCACGGCGTTGTCCGTCAGGAAGACGAAGCGCTCGTCGCGGGTCAGGCGGCCCAGGGTGTGGTGGAGATCGATCCACGCGGCCAGCACGCCCTCACGGCCCAGGTCGGTCCGGGGGGGACGCAGCTCCACCGTAACGAGGGGATC
>JASFUR010000435.1:0-3326 GCA_050050215.1 Gemmatimonadota bacterium | reverse complement strand
AGGAGGAGCGCTTCCCGTTCAAGCTCCACGGCGTGAGGCTCGAGGCCGGACGCCGGTACCGGGTCGTCGGCGTCTACGACAACCCGACGGGCGAGCTGCTGCCGAAGTCCGGGATGGCCTACCTGGCTGGCGCGTTCATTCCCGACGACATGGACGCTTGGCCGGAGCTGGAGACCGACGATGCGCGGTACGCGCGGGATCTGGCCGGCATCACCGGAGAGGAAGCACCCCACGGGCACGCCGCGCCCTGACGTCCGTCACCTGGCGCCGACGTGGGCGTGCGCTGCGCCCTCACCCGCGACCGACTTCGCGCCACGCACCTCGAACCGGAGCCCGACCGCCACGAACCACGCCCACGAGGTGAGCCCGGCGGCGATCCAGAGGCCCAGAAGCTGGGCGAGCGTGGCGAGATCCAACACGGCGACGAGTTCCTCCGATAGGGCATGTACACCGTCTGAGCGCAGCAAATCGCGTTCCGTTCCGCCCCAGCCGGGCGTTTCAGGGGGCTCCGACGCGAAATTCGCTACCCGCTCACCTCACTTCCCGCGCCCTCACGTAGAAGTTCTCGTCGACCCGGAAGTCGTCCGCCGAGCCGAGCGCGGTCTGCACCGTCTGCCACTCCTCGGTCGGATGGATCCACTCCAGCACCCCGCGTCCCAGCGCCGCCCGCACCGGCATCGCGAACCCGGGAACGACCTCGGTCCAGCGGAACGACAGCACCCCGTCTTCGAGCCGGTACTCGAGCGTCGGGATCATCGTCGTGCGCAGGTACTCGTCGAACACGGCGGCCAGGTCCACGCCCGATGCCTCGGCGATGTAGTCCTCGACCTGGGCTCCCGTCACGGTCTGCCACCGGAACTCGCGGTTGAGCCCCCGCAGCACCTGCCGCCAGCGCTCGTCGTCGTCGACCAGCTGGCGGATCGTGTGGAGCATGTTCGCGCCCTTGTCGTACATGTCGCTCGAGCCCGGGTAGTTCACCCCGAACACGCCCTGGACGGGCCGGTCGTTCGAGATGCGATCACGGACCCCGATCACGTACTCGGCGCCGGCTTCCTTGGAGCCCGTCTGGCACTCGACGAAGAGGCCCTCGGCGTACATCGCGAAGCCCTCGTGCACCCACATGTCGGCGTCGTCCGCGGCGGTGATGTTGTTCGCGAACCACTCGTGGGCCGACTCGTGGACGATGATGTAGTCCCAGGTCAGCCCGCGCCCCGTGCCCGACAAGTCCATCCCCAGGTATCCGTTGCGGAACCCGTTGCCGTAGGTGACCGCGGTCTGGTGCTCCATGCCCAGGTAGGGTGCCTGCACGAGCTTGTAGCCGTCCTCGTAGAACGGATACGGTCCGAACCAGTGCTCGAAGCAGCGCATCATGTCGCGCGCCTGCGTCCACTGCCTGCGGGCGTCCGCCTCGTTCACCGCGAGTGGCCAGAAATCCATGGTAAGCGGCCCGTCCTCGCCCTGGTACGTTTCCTCCCAATGCGCGTAGTCCCCCGCGTTCACGGAGATGCCGTAGTTGTTGATGGGTGAGGTGGCGAACCACTCGAACGTGGTGGTGCCGTCGTCGTTCACCGTGGTGGAGCGGAGCCGGCCGTTGGAGACGTCCACCATGGGCGTCGGCACCGTGATGGCGATGCGCTGACTGTCGGGCTCCTCGCTCGGGTGGTCCTTGTTGGGCCACCAGACGCTCGCGCCGAGCCCCTGGTTGGCGGTCGACACCCAGGGCTGGCCCGCGTCGTCGCGCGTCCACACGAACCCGCCGTCCCAGGGCGGCCGGACCGCCACCGTGGGCACCCCGTGATAGTGGACCGTGACCGTGTGCGTCTCACCGGTCCGCTGCTCCGCGGGCAGCGTGGCGAAGAACGCGTTGCCGTCGCGCCGCCAGGGGAGCACCGCACCGTCGGATACGATGCTGTCCACGACGAGCGGCTCCTGGAGGTCGATCTGGAGGAGGTCGCCAGGCTTCGTGACCCGGTACGTGATGCCGTTCCAGCCCGAGATCGAGCGGTCCTCGACGCTCACGCGGACGTGCAGGTCGTAGAAGGTGACGTCCCACCAGTCGCGGGCGGGTCCGAGGGTGCCCCGGAGGGTGTCGGCGTGCGTGAACGTCCGGGTCGGCTGCTGGCCGGCGAGGTCGCCGCCAGCGAAGACGAGCGCGGCGACGAGCGCGAGAACGGCGAGCGGACGGGGACGTACCGGGTTAGGTCCCACGGGCACTCCTGGAGAACGGGGAAAGAGCATGCGGCGCGGGACCATCAGCCCGGAGGCTCGATCCCTTTCCGCTCGATGCGGTCGAGCCGGTCGTTCACGATCCGGAGCTGGGTCTCTAGCCGGTCGACCGCGTCGAGCAGGCTCTGGTCGTTCTCTGGATCGTCGCGACGGATGAGCTGCCACGTCCGGCGCGCATACGTGGCGAGCGCCAGCCCGATCAACCCCATGAACGTGAGGATGACCAGCGCCGGCAGAAGGCTGGCGAACCACATTCCGAATCCGCTCATGACATCCAATTGACGTGTTGGCAGACGCGGCCGAAACCCGCGCTTATCTTCCTCGGACCCCATCCACGCCCGCGGGTTCGACCCAGGAGACGCCGACATGCGCCTCTTCCTCCTGCAGCTCGGGCTGCTCCAGCCGCTCGGCATCCCGGTGCCCGGCTACCTGATCCAGACCGACGACCGCACGAACATCCTCGTCGACTCGGGCTTCCCGGAGGCCTTCGTCGACGACCCTCCGCCGCCGCAGGGCCCGCTCCAGCTGGCGGTCGAGATGCAGGATGAGGACCGCATCACGAGGCGCCTCGCCTCCGTCGACCTGCGACCCGACGACATCGACCTGCTCGTCTGCACGCACTTCGACACCGACCACGCGGGGAACCACGAACTGTTCACGGCGGCTGAGCTCGTCGTGCAGCGGAGCCACTACGAGGCGGCGACGTCGGGGGACGAGCGCTTCGCCGGGGTGCGCGAGCACTGGGACGCTCCCGGACTGCGCTACCGGCTCCTGGACGGCGACACGACCCTGGTGCCCGGTGTCGAGCTGATCGAGACGAGCGGGCACGTGCCCGGGCACCAATCCGTCCTCGCACGGCTCCCCGAGACCGGGCCCGTGCTTCTGGCCATCGATGCCGTCCCCGCGGCCGTGACGATGGATCCCGACTCGCGTCCCATCTTCCCGAACGACGCCGACGAAGTCGCGACCCGCGCGAGCACCCGCAAGCTCGTCGACCTCGCCGCGCGCGAGGGTGTCCGGCTCGTCATCCACGGGCACGACGCCGAGCAGTGGCCGACGCTCCGGAAAGCGCCGGAGTCCTACGGCTGACCCTCGACGGG
>JASFUR010000434.1:0-3342 GCA_050050215.1 Gemmatimonadota bacterium | reverse complement strand
ATCGTCTCGCTCAACATTCCCCACATGGAGCTGGAATACGACCGCTTCAAGGAGGAAGGCGATACGATCGCACGCGAACTCGGCGACTTTATTGGTATGAAGCTCGAGCCCACCGACTTGGGCTTCGAAGCGCGCTACGACCACTCGGAGGGCGCTGGGCGGGCCGTCGCCGCCGCCGAAAGACTGGCCGAGCGCATGCCACGGTGGCTCAGACGGGCGGTCCGCGCGGTGATACCTTCGCCGCTGATGCGGAGACTGTTCCCGGGAGCGTAGCAACCACAACGCGATCGGCTCCCGTCGCAGCCGGAGAACCAACAGATCAATTCTGGGGAGCGTAGGGCGGAAGGGAGCGGAAGTACCGGGCGAGGCTTTCCGCGACCAGTCGTGAGCCGCGCTCCGTGAAGTGCACGTCGTCGTAGAAGTTGTCCAGATTCTTCGGAATCCGCGCCGCCAGATCGTAGCACTCGACCTCCCTCGTCACACAGACGTCGAGAACGGTCCGATTATACGCGTCCATTGCAGCCTGTAGGGCGGAGGCGGCGAAATAGGCGTGTCCCGGCTCTTCCTGGAAATCACCCGTGCCGCCCAGCCACAACGCCGCTTCCTCTTCACGGGTCAGGTCCGCCCTCCAGAGAGTCGGCTGCGTGAGCAACACCAGACGCACGCCACGCTCCTTCGAGATCGCGGCCATTCTCTCCAGGTATCCGCGGTACTCCTCGAGCGGACCGGTGAGGTCGGGGAGGGAGTCGATCACCTCGCTCGCCTCGGCACGGTGCTTTCGCCAGGTGACGTAGATCTCCCCGAAAGGGTCCTGGGTCAGAACCGAGTGGGCCTGGGCGATCGATATCCTGACGACTCTCGCAAGCTGGAAGAGCGCGAGCCGCTTGAACCAGGGAACGTCATCCTCCCAGTACTGGGGGAGCCGGTTGTGGATGCGGCCAGGAACGCGCACGAACGCCTGGGAGAGAGCATCCCGCTCGGCGCCGGGGTTGTCGAGGCTCGGTGGTGGCTCGTAGTGGAATCCCTGGCGTAGCGCTGCGGTAAGGTCGTTCACTCCCACGAGCGACACCACTGCGTCGATTCGAGGGAGCTCCGGAAGGAGATACCGCATCTGCAGTACGTGACTCCGCGCGGTTCGGCCTGAAGTTCCTACGTCTCCGGTCCAGGTGTCGAGTCCGTCTGCTGTCGGGCCCAGCAGATCACCCAAGAGAAGTGTCCAAGTCTCGGACTGGTCGAGGTACAGATTTTGGGTCGTGCTGCCACCTACGGAGAGGATTCGGTACTGGGAATCGTCCGGCCCGAACTCCTCCCCACGGATTCCCCACGACGACGTCCGGTACACGGACGTCCCCTCGACACCCGCCACGTATCGCTTGGAGGGTTGCTGCACGAGCTCTTGGTCAGGCGCGACGACGAAGTATCGATTCGAGTATGGGTACAGCCAGCGAAGGCCAGCTTCGGCAAGGAGCAGGATCACAAGGAGCGTGAGCGCCAGCAGCCCCACGTTCACCGCGGCGGATTGGGGCTTTCGTGCCCCCTCCTGCGACTCCTGTTCGGACAACATCTTGTTCACAGGATCTGTACGGTCTCCGCGATGGTCCCGAATCTGAACTCTCTCAACAGCCTACGCAGCCTCGAGCGCGCGCGCGCGAGGCCAAAGTAGTGCTTCAAGCGGTCCGTGCGGGGGGCCTCGAGCTTCGGCTGGTCCGGGTCGATTTCCCAGGGGTGCAGGTAGAAGGTCCCCGGTACCGACCGGCGCTCGCAGTCCCTCAGAGCCTTCCGCACGAAGCCGTAGGGAAAGATCCTAAACCAAGCGCCGCCGCCCGCCGCCACATTCGTGGACCCGAGACGGAGCGTCGCGGGAGGCACCTCCGCGAGGCGTCCAGCGGGACGCTCGATCCAGTGGGGGTCGCGGTGGCCGTCCGGATAGCCATACCCCCCACGCCTGATGGGGAAGAGGCTCGAATCGTACCGATAGCCTTCCTCGATCAGGATGTCCAGGGCCCACTCGCACCCTTGAAGGATCGAGAAGTGTGGCGCCCGAAACCCGATGACAGCCTCGCCGATGAGGTCCTCGAGGATCTGCTTCGTCCTGCCGATCTCCAGACGGAACTCGTCGGGGCCCAACTCGACCACACGACGGTGGCTGTAGCCGTGCGAGGCGATCTCGTGCCCCTCCGCCGCGATCCGTTGAATCATTTCGGGATGGCGTTCGGCGATCCAACCCAACGTAAAGAAGGTGCCCTTCGAGCCGGCGGCGGCGAGATCGCCAAGGAGGTCATCCACACTCCGCTCGACACGGCTCTCCAGCCCGTCCCATTCCGGCAATGGAACCCTTCTCTCGAACCCGAGGAAGTTGAAGTACTCCTCGACGTCCACGGAGAAGTGGTGAATCACGAGGCGATAGGGGCGTGGGAGGAAGTCGATAACAAGTAGCCCTCGGGGGCTTTGCGCAGGACGCTTCTCCAATGAAGTCCTTCACGCTCCGCTGATCAAGGATACTCGCCACGGCGCCGGTCTCGTCCAGATCTCGAAACCCTCCCACCCAGGAGAAAAGAGTCTCGCATCCCCTCAGGGATTCCTTCATCTTGGGTTAGCGGCCTCGTTTGGTCGGCACAGCTCGGTGGCGCACCCGCCCGCAGGCGCGCGGCGACCAACCATCCCCACAAACCACAGCTTCCCGTGACCCGGCTAAATCACCATTCCATCTCCGCCACAGCCGAACACCGCATCGCGACCGTCGGGGTTGCTCTCGGGGACGAGCGCGGCGGCGAGACACGGAGAACGCTCCGATGACGGCGGTCTACCTCTGGATCCTCGGTGTCTGCGTCGCGCTGGTCCTCTACACCTATCTCGGGTATCCCGCGCTCCTGAAGATCGTCTCGGCACTGAAACCCGGGTGGGCCCCCCCACCTCCGCCGACGGAGTGGCCCCGGATCAGCATCACAGTCCCCGCATTCAACGAAGAAGAGACTATTCGGGGCACGATCGAGAGCCTCCTGGCCTTGGACTATCCGGCCGATCGGCGGCAGATCCTGGTCGTATCCGATGCGTCGACGGATCGCACCGACAAGATCGTTAACGAGTATGCGGACCGCGGTGTCGAGCTGTTCCGCGTGACCGACCGTCGCGGGAAGACAGCAGCGGAGAACGCCGCCCGAAAGAACCTGACGGGCGATATCATCGTAAACACGGATGCTTCGGTCCGAATCCATCGAGACGCGATCAAGGCGCTGATCCGCTGCTTCGGCGACCCGGCGGTCGGCGTCGCCTCAGGACGGGACGTGAGCACGGCAGCGCAAGACGCGTCGGCGAACGTCGGCGAGAAAGGCTACGTCGGCT
>JASFUR010000433.1:0-3342 GCA_050050215.1 Gemmatimonadota bacterium | reverse complement strand
CCAGACCTCACCGTTCGGCGTGAACGACGGATGCCAGGGCTGCCCCCCGAGCTCCACCGCAGCGAAGCGCTCCGGCTCGTCACCCGAGATGTCCCACACGAGGAGTCGGCCGCTCATCTGGCCGCCTCCGACCAGCCAGCGACCGTCCGGCGAGATCGCGAACTGCACGATGGTGTGGATCGGGCCGTCCATGAAGTAGAGGGTCACGTCCTCGGATCCCTCTTCCGACACGGCCATGCGATCCTCGGACAGGCTCGCCACGTAGACCCGCCCGGTGCGCGGAGCGACCGCCACGGCGTGCGGCCTGTTGAACAGGACATCGACCTCGGTGAGCGCCATCGCCGAGCGCCGGATCATGCCGACCCTCTGGGGCGGATCGACCGCCGCCATGGAACGCCCGACGTACATCCAATCCGTGCTCGGATCGATGGCGAGCATGCCCGCGGCCTCGAAGTGGGCCTCGTCCACGACACGGTCGTACTCGTCGAGGCGCACGACGCGACTCGCGCCGATGAGCGACACGTACCAGTGGCGCCCGTCCGGGTCGGCGACCACGTGGTGGGGCTTCGCGTTCGCGCCGTACCCGAGGGCCTCGAAGTCGACCGTGGCGAGCACCGAGCCGTCCCGGGCGTCCAGCACCGTCGCGGTCGCCGCATCCTGACTGACCACGTACACGCGCTCGCGGGCATCCGCGCTCGGCCCCCCGCCCGCGGACGCGCAGGCCGAGGTCGCGAAGACGGCGGCCAGAGTCGCCCCGACGAACCTCCGTCTCACCGGTGCGGCGCCCTGGGCATCAGGACACGATCCGCGGCTGCGGGCGCACGATGAAGAGGCCTTCGGAGCTGCTCGAGACGACCACGATTCCGCTCTCGAAGAACGGATAGTTCGACCAGGAGCCATTGAATCCCGGCTCGTCGTTGCCGTACGGGACCGTGTCGAAGAACCCGACCTGGACCGGGTTCACCGGATCCGCGATGTCGAGCACGCGAAGGCCGCTCTCGTAGTTCGACTGATACATCGTCGAGCCGACGACGTAGAGGTTGTGGTCGCTCGAGGGGTTCTCGGAGAAGTACTCCTTGGCCAGAATCGGGTCGCCGAGCTCCTGGATGTCCCAGACGAGCGTGCGCGTCGTGGCGACCTGGCCGCCGGTCTCGTCGAGCTCGTCGTTCGAGTAGAAGTAGCGATGGTCCTCGCTCAGCCATCCCTGGTGGGCGTACGCGACGTTCGGATACGTGGCCATGGTGATCGCGACCGGGTTCTCCTTGTCCGTCACGTCGGCGATGGACAGTGCCGTCTCGTTCGAGCCGAAGCAGATCTCGTGGCCCTGATACGCCTCGTCCGGCCCGTGGTAGACGACGCACTGCGCGTCGTGCGTGTACCCGGTGCTCGAGCGGCCCGTGGTGGGGTCGGCGAAGCAGCCCACGAAGGTCGGGTTCAGCGGATCGTGGATGTCGACCATGTGGAGGCCTCCCCCGCACGTCTCGCCGCCGCCTCCCGCGCCGACGATGTAGGCGAAGCCCGTCTCCTCGTTGATGACGACGTTGTGCGCCTCGCGGACTCCGTCGTAGTGCGCATCCTCGGTGAACGTGACCGGGTTCGAGCCGTCGAGGTCACGGAGGTGCCCGAGGTCGAAGATCTGCATGCCGTGATCGCCCGATCCGTCGGACACGACGAAGACGTGGTCGGAGTAGACCTTCATGTCACGCCACGCCGAACCGTTCGCCCCTTCGGTCATGGGGAGCCGCCCGAGGTAGGCCGGCTCCAGCGGATCGCTCACGTCGACGAAGACGGTCTGGTCGGTCATCCCGGCGATGATGACGTCCCTGCCGGTCTCGGGATCGGTCCATCCCCACAGGTCGTTGATCACGACGCCCCGGCCCGCACCCATGTCGGCGAGCGGAAGGAACGAGAGCAGATCCACGCTCGAGCAGCCGAACAGGGCGGCCTCGCCCTCGCTCGAGCACGCGACCTCGGAGCCCGTGATCGCGTCCGGCCCGGTCACGCCGCTGACGAGGCGCCCGGCCTCGGCCCAGGTCTCGCCCTCGCGCTCGAAGACGAAGGCCGATCCGGCCCCGTAGTCCTGCCCGAGGGCCGAAGCGACCATCACGTCGCCGGAAGCAGAGAGCAGGAGGCCGAACGAGTCCCCCTGTGCGAGCCCGGCGGCGGCGGTCTTCTCGACTCCGACCCACTCTCCGGTCTCAGGGTCGCTCCGGTACACGAATGCGCGGCCCTCGCCGTTGCCCGCGTTCGCCGTTCCGACCCATAGCTCGTCACCCGCGACGCCGAGCGACGTGCCGAATCCAGCGCCGGATCCGTCGAACGGCAGCAGGATGTCGGCGAGCTCGTAGTCGTCCCCGTCGATGAGCGAGAAGCCGAGGACCGCGCCGACCCCCAGGAGCCCGGGACCGGTTGCGAAGACGCGGTCGCCGATCATCGCCAGCGCGGAGCCGAGAGCGGCCTGTTGCTGCTGGATCTGTGTGCCGAGCCGACCCGTGGGACGCCAGACGTCCGCCACGGCGTCGTACCGGAAGCCGTAGACCGCCCCGACGAGATTGCCCGTTGCGGGCGCGCTCACGAACGCGCGGTCGCCACTCATCACCAGGGCTGCGCCGAACAGGTCGTCCGCAGCCAGCTCCCCGGGCGAGAGACGCGAGTGGTACGCCCACTCGCCTCCCTCCCGGTGGAAAGCCAGGACCGCGCCGCGTCCGTCGTTCTGGCCCGAGGCGCCGACGATCGCCCAGTCGCCATCCAGGTCGACCGCCTCCGGAACGAAGCCCTCGCCGACGGCCGCATCGGGCTCGAGCCGGCTCTCGAACGACCAGCTGTCACCCGTCTTCCGGAAGACGTAGACCGCGCCGGTGGGGTCCTCCTCGTAGTCCGGACCCGAGGCCGCCACGACCAGCGCGTCACCGTCGAGGGCGAGCGCGGAGCCGAAGCCGTCCCCGGGGGTCCCGTCGGGAGCCTCGAGGGACTGGTTCAGGGCCCAGGTCCCGTCCGGCCCACGCGTGAAGACGTGGAGGAGCCCCGGACGAAGCTGATGTCCGGGCTCGCCGACGAGGACTTCCCCTTCGCCGACGGTGACCGCGGCGCCGAACGACACCTGCGCCGACACGGGTCTGGCGAAGACGGCCACGAGGGCGCACGTGAGGTACGGGAGGGCGCGTCGTTTCACTGGGTCACCTCTGGGTTTCTGGGCGCGCAGGAGGGTCCGCAGGCGTCGAAGCTATGCTCCGGGGTGGCCGATCCGATACCCACGAGGGATCCGATGGATCGCTCCGCCTGCCTGCTACTCTCGGCCGCCCCCGGCATACCCCGTCAGCTCGACGTACCCGCGACCGTCGA
>JASFUR010000432.1:0-3346 GCA_050050215.1 Gemmatimonadota bacterium | reverse complement strand
GTCACTACTGATCGCGGGCCGCGGCCCACGGAACCCCGGCGAGGGGAACATACATGGCTAGGGATCTGGCTGAGCGCCACGACGGCGTCAGGCGGCGTGATTTCCTCAAGGCCGTCGGCGTTACCGGCGCCGGCGCCGCACTCACGGGCTGCTCGACGGGCGACGTCGAGAAGCTCCTCCCCTACGTCAATGGCGACGAAGAGATCACGCCGGGCGTAGCCACCTGGTACACCACGGTCTGCCGCGGCTGCGCGGCCGAGTGCGGTCTCTGGGTGAGGACGCGCGAGGGGCGCGCGGTGAAGCTCGAGGGCAACCCCGATCACCCGGTCTCGCACGGCGGGGTCTGCTCACGGGGTCACGCCAGCCTCCAGCACCTCTACAACCCGGATCGCTACCCCGGTCCGATGATCCGCGAGGGCGACGTCTTCCGGCAGGGGACGTGGGACGAGGCCGAGCGGTTGCTCGCCGCCCGCATCACCCGGGCCCAGAACCCCCAGAACACGGTGGACGCCGGCAGCGTCCTCTTCATCGGCGGCCACATGGGCCCGTCGCTCGATCAGCTGGTCGACGACTTCGTCGCCGCGGTCGGCGGCACCCGCGTCGCCTACGACGCCGTCTCCGACGCGCCGCTCCGCGAGGCCGCGCGCATCGCCTACGGCGCCGACGGGCTGCCCCGCTACGACATCGGATCGGCCCGGCTGCTTCTCTCCTTCGGGTACGACTTCATCGAGACGGGCGCTTCTCCGGTCGAGTACAACAAGGGGCTCGCCCAAATGAGCGCCGTGGACGACGAGTCGCACGAGAAGGGCGCCTTCGTCTTCCTCGGTCCGCGCCTCTCGGTCACCGGGCTGAACGCGGACGAGTGGATCCCGATCCGGCCCGGCTCGGAGGCCGCCGTCGCGCTCGGGATGGCATCCGTGATCGCCGGGCCCAACGCGGCCGGCCCGTACGCCAACCTCCTGCAGAACTACAGCCCGGACCAGGCCGCCCAAGCGGCCGGTGTGAGCGTCGAGGCGATCGAGGAGCTTGCCGAGCGCTTCTCCTCCGCGTCGGCGAGCCTGGCGCTCGGCCCCGGCGTGGGCGCGCACCACCGGAACGCGACGGCCGCCAACCTGGCCGTCATGATCCTGAACCACGTCGCCGGCAACGTCGGCTCGACGGTCCACTACGACAGCGCCTACACGGGCTCGTCGAGCGCATACGGTGACATCGAGGGCGCGATCGCCCAGATGGCGAGCGGCTCGGTGGGCATCGCGATCGTGCACGGGGCCAACCCCGCGTACTCGCTCCCGGCCGGAGCGGGCTTCCGCGAGGCGTTCGAGCAGGTGCCGTTCAAGGTTTCGTTCGCGTCGGCGATCGACGAGACCTCGCAGCTGTGCGACCTGATTCTTCCGGACAGCCACTTCCTCGAGTCGTGGGGCGACTCGGCTCCTCAGCCTGGCGTCATGGCGATCCAGCAGCCGGTCATGGAGCAGGTCACCCACTTCGATTCGAAGGCGTCGGGCGACGCGCTGCTCTCCGTGGCCTCGCACCTGGAGCACGACCTGGGTGCCACGACCTTCTACGAGTACCTGCAGGGCCGTCACCGCTCCGAAGCCGATCTCCCGGACGACGAGTTCGACGCCGCCTGGCACGAGGCGCTCCGGACCGGCTTCATCGAGCTCGACGTGTCGGCTTCCGACGCGCCGCAGCTCCAGGCGCCGCAGACGGCGCTCACGTTCGACGCCCCGGACCTCGACGGAAGCGGTGAGCTGACGCTCCTCGTGCACCCGTCGGCGCGCTTCGGTGGCGGCGAGTACAGCAACAGCCCGTGGCTGCAGGAGCTGCCCGACCCGGTCTCGAAGATCACGTGGCACTCCTGGCTCGAGATGAACCCCGCGACGGCCGACGCCCGCGGGCTCCGGACAGGCGACATCGTCGAGGTCACCTCCCCGCACGGTACCGTCCAGGTGCCGCTCTGGGTCTATCCCGGCATCCGTGAGGACACGGTTGCGCTGGCGATGGGCGGCGGGCACACCGCCATGGGCCAGTACGCGGACGGCTCGGGCGTCAACGCGCTCGACCTCCTGCCGGCCGTGGCCGAGCAGCCGTCCGGCGCCATGGTGACGCTCGCGACTACCGTCAGCGTCGTGGGCACGGGTGCCGGTCGCCGGATCGCGACCATCGAAGGCTCCGACGACCAGCACGACCGCCCGATCGCTCCCGCGGTCCAGCTCTCCATGATGGGCGAGGAGATGGAAGAGGAGGGCGAAGGACACGGCGAGCTCCGCGAGCTCCAGGGTGTCGGCGGCTTCGTGCCGGTGGACGCCGAGGGCGGCGCGACCACCGCGTTCCCTCTGCCGGGCGCGGATCACGGCCCCTACGCCGAGTCGCACGAGGGACCGCGCTGGGCGATGGCCATCGACCTCGACAAGTGCACGGGCTGCAGCGCCTGTGTCACGGCGTGTCAGTCCGAGAACAACGTGCCGTGGGTCGGGGAAGAGCAGGTCGTCATGGGTCGCGACATGAACTGGATCCGTATCGAGCGCTACTACGAGCACGTCGATGCGACCCAGGCCGGCGACCTCGACGTGCGCTTCCTGCCCATGCTCTGTCAGCACTGCGGCAACGCGCCGTGCGAGCCGGTCTGCCCGGTCTTCGCGACGTATCACACGCCCGAGGGCGTCAACGCTCAGGTCTACAACCGCTGCGTCGGCACCCGGTACTGCGCGAACAACTGCCCGTACAAGGTCCGCGTGTTCAACTGGTACCGGTACACGGACGCGGTTCCCGAGCCGCTCAACTGGCAGTGGAATCCTGACGTCACCGTCCGCGACAACGGCGTCATGGAGAAGTGCTCCTTCTGCATGCAGCGCATCCGCGAGGCGGAGAACCGAGCGGCCCTCGAAGGATCCAGGGACGTCCGCGACGGCGAGATCGTGCCGGCGTGTCAGCAGAGCTGCCCGGCCGAGGCGATCGTCTTCGGCAACATCCGCGACCCGAACGCACGCGTCACCCAGGTCGTGGCGAGTGAGCGCACCTACCGTGTGCTCGATGAGCTCATCAACACCCAACCGGCCGTGAACTACTTGAAGAAGGTGACCTTCCACGAGGTCGCATCAGGGGAGCACGCCTGATGGCCGTCAACGAAGCCACCAAGACAGCGATCGAGCGGGGGGCACTCACCCACCCCGACGTCACCCGGCTCGACGACGTCAACCGCGACGTCCTCAAGGTGCTCAGCCGCCCCGGCAAGGGATGGTGGGCGCTCTTCGCGCTGGCCGCCGCCGGCGTCGGCCTCTTCTTCTTCTCGTGGATCACCCAGATGGTCCGCGGGATCGGCGTCTCCGGCCTGAACGGACCCGTC
>JASFUR010000431.1:0-3347 GCA_050050215.1 Gemmatimonadota bacterium | reverse complement strand
TCGGAGGCCATCTCGAAGCCCTGGGCTCCGAGGCGGTCCAGACACTTGGGCCGGATGCCCGTGGGCCGGAGGCGTCCCTGCACGCGGCCGTCCTCGTCGACGCCCGTCTGCTCGAACTTGAAGATGTCCTGCATGGTGATGATGTCGCCTTCCATGCCCACCACCTCGGCGACCTGCTTCACCCGTCGGGTCCCGTCGGAGAACCGGCTGGCCTGCACGACGACGTCGATCGCGCTCGCGATCTGGGTGCGCACGGCCTTCTCGGGCAGGTTCAGGTCGGCCATGGCGCACATGGTCTCGAGCCTGCTCAGCGCGTCCCTGGGCGTGTTTGCGTGCAGGGTCGTGAGCGAGCCGTCGTGACCCGTGTTCATGGCCTGCAGCATGTCGACGGCCTCGGCGCTACGGACCTCACCGACGATGATCCGGTCGGGCCGCATGCGCAGAGCGTTCACGACGAGCATCCGCTGCGGGATGGCGCCCGTGCCCTCCACGTTGGACGGCCTCGTCTCGAGACGCACGACGTGCGGCTGACGCAGGCGCAGCTCGGCCGAGTCCTCGACCGTGACGATTCGCTCGGTCTCCGGAATGAAGCCCGAGAGCATGTTGAGCAGCGTCGTCTTTCCGGCTCCGGTCCCACCGGAGATGAGGACGTTCAGACGCCCCCGCACCACGCCCTCGAGGAAGCGGAGCATCGGCTCGCTGAGCGATCCCATGCGGACCATGTCGTCCGCGGACAGCGCATCGTCGTTGAATTTCCGGATCGAGAGATGCGGACCGTCGATCGAGAGCGGCGGGATGACCGCGTTCACGCGGGAGCCGTCCGGCAGTCGCGCGTCGACCATGGGCGATGCGTCGTCGATGCGGCGCCCGACCGAGGACACGATCCGGTCGATGACCTGCAGCAGGTGCTTGTCGTCGTGGAATCGCACGTCCGTGCGCTCGAGCCGACCGTTGCGCTCCACGTACACCATCTGGGACGTGTTCACGAGGATGTCCGCGATGGTCGGATCGTCCATGAGCGGCTGCAGCGGCCCCAGCCCGAAGATCTCGTCGAGCACCTGCTGGATGAGCTCGTCCCGCTCTTCGAGGTTGAGCGGAATCGACTCGTTCGCGAGCAGCTCGCGGACCAGGCTGCGGATGGTCTCCATGACCTCGCCTCGGTCCAGCCGGTCGAGGTTGGAGAGGTTCAGCCGCTCCAGGAGCTTGCGGTGGATGTGGCTCTTCACCGCCAGCAGATCGGCCCTTCCGGCTCCGTTGCCCGCATTCGATCGGCCCGGGCCATCGGCCGGTCCATCGACGCCCGTCGCGCTTCCGATGCCCCACGTCGAGCTGTTCTCACGGAACAAGGGGTCCCGGCGCTCCATGGGCTTGCCCGTCTTGCGGTTATCCATGGCTCGACACCTCCGCCGGCTTCCCGTTCACGGGTGCCCGGCTATGGGAGGGCTTCTTGGCTCCCGAGGACCGGAAGGGCGAGAGCAGGCGGCCGACCAGGGAGCTCTTCCGCTCCGAAGTGGCGCCCTGCGACCCGGCCACGATGTCGCGGGCCAGGTCCTTCAGCTGCTGCGAGTAGCGGGAGTCCCCGTTCAGGACGAGGGGCTGTCCGGTGCTGATCGCCTGGATGACCGTCTCGTAGTCGTTGCTGAGCGTCCACGAGACCTCGATGCCGAGCGTCTCCTCGAGATCCTGGATCCGGACGAGGCTCTTCGGGTTGAAGCGGTTCACGATCAGGCGCAGCCTGCCGGCGTCTCCCGCGGTCACCCGGTCCAGGATGGGGAGGCATCGCTTCAGGTTCCTGAG
Source organism: Gemmatimonadota bacterium (assembly GCA_050050215.1). GTDB lineage: Bacteria > Gemmatimonadota > Gemmatimonadetes > Longimicrobiales > Gaopeijiaceae > UBA2982. The sequence goes on along the minus strand of JASFUR010000431.1, from coordinate 1,550 downwards.
CGACGGCACGTCCATGTTCGTCACGAGGAAGATCGGGTCCGCGGTCTGCAGTGCGGCGAGCGCCGGAGGCGCGAGCGACTTGGATGTGTCGACCAGCACGTAGTCGTACTGGTGGCGCAGGAATCCGAGGATTCGTGCGATCTGCTCGCCCGTGACTTCCTCGCCGTACTCGGGCTCGACCGGAGCCGAGAGGACGTGCACGCCAGACTCGTGGCTCTCGATGTAGGAGGGCAGCAGGTCCTCGTCCATACGATGGAAATTCCGCACCAGATCCACGAAGTGGAATCGCGGCCGCAGCCCCAGCATCGACGCGATCTCCCCGAGCTCGAGGTCGAGGTCGACGAGCAGCGTCTTCTTGCCGGTCAGCCGGTGCAGCTCGATGCCGACGTTGGTCACGACCGACGTCGAGCCCGATCCGCCCTTGGCGGAGAAGAAGGCCAGCAGCTTGCCGTTTCGTTGACCGCCCTGGGCCTCGTTCCAGCCGTTCTTCCGCATCACACGGCCGAGCGCGTCACGGATGCTCGACGCGTCGAGCGGGCGTGGCAGGTACTCGACCAGCCCGGCCCGCATGGCCTCGAGCAGGCGCGAGGAGTCGAGCTCCGGCCCGACGCCCACGAGCGCGGCCCGGGGATTCCCCGAGGCGATGGCACTCGCCACGCGGATGGCCCGCTCGGGCTCGTCCGCCATGTCGAGAATGACGAGATGCGGCGCAGCCGCGCGCAGCTTCTCCAGGTGCTCGGGCTCGAGATACTGGGCGGGCGCCGCGAGGTCGAGCTCGACGGTGACCGGAAGCCCGGCGTCCTGGATGGTCTGCAGGAGCGTGCCGCGCAGCTGCTCGTCCCCGGAGATGAGCGCCGCCTTCAGGCGCTGCGAACCGGGGTTCGGCCCCGCGCTCTGCCCGCTGTCTTGGACGTCTGTCTGGTAGATGGCCATGGGATTCCTACCGAATCAATTGGAGGACACGGACGAGCGAGCCGGTCGTGGTTCCTTCGCGGCCCTGGCCTACGCCGGGCACGTAGTAGAGGAACCGCCCGGTGACCGGGTCCTGCCGGGACTCCTGCTCCTCGATGAAGACCCGAGCGAAGTTGTTGAAGCGGATGTTCTGACGGCCCGGCTTGTTGATCTCGCCGGGGTCGAAGAGCCCCACCGTCACGACGCGGGGGCTGCTCATTCCGTACTGGCTCACGACCGTGTTGGCGTCGTCGTCCCAGTAGGCGTCGGGATCGAGGTCGATGAGCGCCTGCACGCCCTGATAGGTCGGGCCGACCATGTTGCCCGGCTCGATCTCGTACTCGGTGTCCAAGTCGATGATCGAGCTGTTGCACGAGCAGATGTTCTCGCGGTAGCGCGCCGCGCCGCGGCCGCTGCCGCCACCGTCGCCGCTATTGCCGCCCGAGCCGTTGCCTTCCCCGGGAGGTCCGCTCCCCTCGGCGTTGCCGAGGTCCTCGCGCTTCTCCGTCCAGCGGAGCCAGCCCTGGCCGTTGCCGTTTCCGTTCCCGGGGCCCGAGGCGTCGTCGCCCCCACCACCATTGCCGTTGCCGTTCCCGCCG
>JASFUR010000430.1:0-3348 GCA_050050215.1 Gemmatimonadota bacterium | reverse complement strand
CCTAAGCCTCTGGATCAAGATCGACTCCAGGGGCCCCGTCTTGTTCATGCAAGAGCGAGTCGGGCAGGCAGGGAGGGTCTTCCGCATGCTCAAGTTCCGCACGATGAGGCAGGGGGCGGATGCTGAGAAGGCCGAGTTCGCCCACCTCAATTGCACCGGCGACCATCGCCTATTCAAGATCCCCAACGATCCTCGCGTGACCAAGGTGGGCGCGTTCCTCAGGCGCTGGAGCCTCGACGAGCTGCCCCAGCTCTTCAACATCCTCCGAGGTGACATGTCTCTCGTGGGACCGCGGCCGTTCTTCGAATCGGATCTCGCGGCCTATGACGACCACCACTTCATCAGGTTGGCCGTGAAGCCGGGCGTGACCGGCCTTTGGCAGGTGAAAGGCCGAAGCTCGATCGTCGACTTCGAGGAGGTCGTTCAGTTGGACCGGCGGTACATCGAGAACTGGTCCTTCGGCATGGACCTCTCAATCCTACTACACACGATCCCGGCGGTCCTTCGACGCACAGGCGCGTATTGAGATTCGGGCCGGTCCACGACTTCGACCAGCCTTTGTCCCGTCGGAAGATTGACTCACCCTCCGGGCACGCTGATCTTGGCCGGTCGGTCGCTCCCGCACTCCAGCTGACGGTTACCGTGCGTTCATCTCTGGTCAGATCCGCGTTTCTGACGTGTTGCATGTGGGCAGGCGCGTCCTCTCTTTCTCGTCCGATCCACGCCCAGATCCCGACGTCTCCCGCCGAGGCGCAACGCCTGCTCCAGCAGGACCCCGAAGCGGTCCGCCGGATGATCCAGCAGTCCGGCCTCAGCAACGACGAGATTCGTGCGCGGCTGCGAGCCATGGGCTACCCGACCGACCAGCTCGACGCGTTCCTCAGCGGGGAGCCGATCGACGCCGACACCGCGCTCGACTCGCAGACGGTGAGCGCGCTTGAGGCCCTGGGCGTGGCCCGGGAGACCCCGGACGGCATCGAGCTGGTGCCCCTCCAGACCGGCATGCAGCCGAGCCGGGCGGCTCCGGACTCTGCCGGGGCATTCCCGATCTTCGGTCTCGACGTTTTCACGCGCGGCACGACCCGCTTCCAGCCGCTCCTGTCCGGACCGGTCCCCGACAACTACCGCGTCGGCCCGGGCGACCGGATGGTCATCGTGCTGACCGGCGACGTGGAGCTCGTCCGGGAGGTCGAGGTGACCAGGGAGGGCTTCATCGTCATCCAGGACGTGGGGCAGATTCCCGTCGCCAACCTGCCGATGGGCGATGTCCGGGCGCTGCTCCGCAGCCGCCTGGCCCGCTCTTATTCGGGCATCGACCGGGGCACGGTCACGTTCAACGTCACGATCTCCGAGCTCCGCACGAACCAGATCTACGTGACGGGTGAGGTCAACCAGCCCGGTGCCTACCAGCTGTCGTCGGTCGCCACGGTGCTCAATGCCCTCTATGCCGCCGCGGGGCCCACCCGCCTCGGCAACATGCGTCGGGTCGAGGTCAACCGCCGAACCGGGGAGCGGGTCACGCTGGATCTGTACCCATACCTGCTCGAGGGGGACGTGGATCAGGATGTGATTCTCGAGCAGGGCGACAACGTGCACATCCCCCTCCGAGGCCGCCGAGTCCAGATGAGGGGCGCCGTGGTCCGCCCCGCCTACTACGAGCTCGCCGACTCCGACGCCCTCATCGACGTCCTTCGGAACGCGGGTGGCTTCGGGCCCGAGGCCCTTCGCAGGAGGCTCACGATCCACCGTGTGCTGCTGCCCGCCGATCGAGGATCCGGCCTGGCGGACCGACAAGCGATCGACCTGGAGCTCCGGGCGTCAGCGGACTCCACGTTGCCCAACTACATGGGGGGCGTGCTCATCCCTCCGATCGGACTCCAGGACGGAGACTCCATCGTGGTGGACTCGGTCCCCACGCTCGAGGACGGCTATTACGTCACGATCGCCGGAAGAGTGCGCGCGCCGGACCGGTATCCCTGGCACGAAGGGATGACCCTTCGCGAGCTCGTGGAGGTCGCTCGGGGACCCATCGTGGGCGCGGATCTCCGGGAGGCCGAAGTCTCTCGACTGCCGGAGGATCGGGGGTCGGGACAGCTCGCGCGTAGCATCATGGCACCGATGGACTCCAGCTACCTGGTCACCGACGCGCAGGGCGGATACCGGGGGGCCCCGGGCATCGCGTTCCCTCCGGCCGGCTCGAGCCCCGAGTTCGACCTGGAGCCCTACGATCAGGTCTTGATCAAGCTACAGCCGGACTTCGAGATGCCTCGGGCGGTGGCGATCAGCGGGGAGGTGTCGATCCCGGGACACTATACGCTGCTGAGCAAGAGTGATCACGTCGCGGAGCTGGTCGCTCGCGCCGGAGGCATTCTGGAGACCGGGTATCCGGAGGGCGCGCGCCTCTATCGCTCCCTCGACGATCTGGGCCGCATCGACCTCGACCTGCCGACGGCCCTGAGCGACTCGGCCAGCTCGGACAACATCATCCTGCAGCCGGGCGATTCCCTACACATCCCCCAATACTCTCCGACGGTGACGATTCGGGGCGCCGTCAACTCGCCGGTGACGGCCCAGTACCGGGAAGGCGAGGACCTGGGCTACTATATCGCCGCCGCCGGGGGCTACCGAAGCGATGCGGACGAAGGCCGCGTGTCCGTGCGGTACGCCAACGGCCAGGCGCGGACCCGCTCGAAGTTCCTCTTCTGGTCCAACTACCCCAACCCGGGGCCGGGCAGCGAGGTCAACGTTCCGGTGCAAGATCCCGACGCGGGCATCGATTGGGGAGCCGTCGTGCCTCCGACCATCTCCGCGCTGGGCACGATCACGGCGTTGATCATCGCCGTGACTCGCTGAGGCCGGCCGCCTAGCTCTTCACGATCCAGCCCGAGCCCACATCCAGCCCCGCCCTCGGCGCCGCGTGCCGCGCGTCGATGAGCACGTTGGATTGGTCGACCACCCGTTGGTAGTCGAACGCCGTGTGATCCGTGAGGATCACGACCGCGTCCGCGCCGGACATGGCCGCGTCGGTGAGCTCCACCGACTCGAGGTCCCGTCCCTCCTCGTGCAGCTCCGGCACGAATGGATCGTGATACGACACCTCGGCTCCGTCGGCTTCGAGCAGCCGGATGACGTCCAGCGCCGGTGACTCCCGCACGTCCTCGATGTCGCGCTTGTATGCGACGCCGAGCACGAGGACCTTGGCCCCGTTCACGGCCTTGCGGTTCCGGTTGAGCGCGTCGCGGATCTGGTCGACGACGAAGACGGGCATCTCCGAGTTGATCTCCGAGGCGAGCTCGATGAAGCGGGTCTTGTAGTTCAGCGTCCGCATCTTCCAGGACAGGTAGTGCG
>JASFUR010000429.1:0-3357 GCA_050050215.1 Gemmatimonadota bacterium | reverse complement strand
ACGAGACGGACTTCGACGTACAGGGCTTCGCCCGGGACATCCACGAGCTGCTCGTGCTCTCGACGCTCCGTGACACGGCGAAGCACGGGTACCAGATCGCGCTCGACGTGGAGGCCGACAGCAACGGTCTCTTCCGCTTCAAGCACGGCACCCTCTACCCGATCCTCCACCGACTCGACGCCGAGGGGCTCATCAAGGGCTCCTGGGCGAAGGGTGAGGGCCGGAGGAAGAAGGTCTACTCCCTGACCGCGGCCGGCCGACGTCACCTGAGCGGAGGCACGAGCCGCGTGCAGGAGATCACGTCCGGACTCCTCCGCGTGCTCCGTGGGCCGGGCGAGGTGCCGGCGTGACGACCGGAGCCATGCGAGCCTTCCTGCCCACGCTCCGACGCCTGGACGGGGAGCTGGCGCTCCCCCTGCCGACCCGGGTCGAGATGCTCCGTGAGCTCGAGGCCGACCTGGAGGAGCTCACGCGCAGCCTCGTGGAGCAAGGACACGCGATCGACGACGCCCGGGGGATGGCCCTCGAGACGCTGGTGCCGGACGGCTCGTCGCTCGGCGAGCTCCGACGCGTGCACGCTCCGGCGTACGCTCGCCTCGCCGACCGCGTGGGGGAGGCGCGCCTCCGTGTCATCGAGCGTTCGCTGCTCGCGATCGCCACGCTCGGCGTGATGGTGGTCGAAGCCGCGGCCTTGCTCGGGACCGGGCCCGGTCACGATCCCTCGCCCTTCCTGTGGCCCGTCCTGGCCCTCAGCGGCGTGCTGTTCGCCGCGATCGTGGCCAAGATCTTCGCGCTGTGGGTCAAGAAGGACCACAGCCGCGTCCGGGCCGGCGTCGGAGCGATCCTGATCCTGTCGGGCGTCGTGCTCGCGGCCGGCTTCGCGGGTGGCCTGGCCGACCTCTACGCGCTGGCGGCCATCCTGGAGCGGATGCCGGAGGAGGCGGGCGCGCTGGTCCTCCCATGGGCCATCCGGGACGCAGCGGTCGTGTCCGTGGCCATGCTGGCCTCCATGGCCGGCGGCCTCACCTGGTTCCTTCTGACCCAATGGCTCACGGCGGTCGAGTGGGCCCGCGCCGAGACGCTAGGGCTGCGCTCCATTTACACGAAGAACTCACAACGCACGCAAGGAGAAGACGCCTCATGATCATCCTGTGGCAGAGCCTGGGCTTCATTCGGTGGCCCCTGACCCTCTCGGTCCTCGCCGTGGTCGCGCTCTCGGCGCTCTCGTGCTACCGGCTCTTCAAGCCGGGCGCCTGGGGCGACCTGCGCTCCAAGGTGTGGGTCGACGCCATCCTCTTCTGGGGCGGCTTCGCGATGATCTCCGGTGTGCTCGGCACCGTGGTGGGGATCATCCTGGCCGCTCAGGCCATCGAGGCCGCGGGATCGGTCAGCACGTCGCTTCTGTGGGGCGGCGTGAAGGTCGCGCTGCTCTCTTCCGCGCTAGGGCTGACGATCCTGTTCTTCTCGTCGCTCTCCTGGTTCGGGCTTCAGTTCCGGTGGCGGATGCTTGTGGCAGCCGTGGAACCCGGCCACGCAGGACTCAGCCGCTGACGCGCATCACCGACTGGAAGCCGTTCGTGCCCTCGTACGACCACTGCGCGTCCGGACCCTCGTGCGTGTGCACGACCGACTCGTACTGCACGTAGTCCTGGTACGCCGGGTTCGGCAGCCCCGCCACGCGGATCGGCTGGCCGTCGAGGCCCGGCAGAAGCCGCATCTCGACCGTGGACTCGGGCACGGAGTAGCGGAGGCGCTGTCCCGGCTCGCGCTCGATGGTGAGCGGCACGCGCTCCTTCACGCGGGCGCCGCGGTCGAACCCGCCGAACGCGGCCGGCAGGATCTCGTCCACGGCGGCGAACTGGGCCTGGCTCATCGAGTCGTCGATGTAGATGCGTGTCCACTGACCCATCCAGAAGGTCACGGCGAAGTTGATGCCGGCGAGCGATGCACCGTCGATCTGTCCCTCGCGGATCTGGATGAGCCGCGTGCCGTGGCACGGCTTGTCCCGCTCGGGCCGACCGAAGTTGCACCCGCACGGAATCTCGCAGCTGCAGCACTCCGAGACGTCGGCGACGAACGACCAGGCTCGGGGCTCGTCCACACCGAGCGGCCCCAGCGAGCTGAGCGGTCTGAGCACGGGCACGAGGGCCGCGGCTCCGAGCATCTTGCTGAAATCTCTTCTCTTCACGGGTCGTCTCCTGGTCACTCTGCGCGGATGTCGTCGAAGAAGTCGAAGATCGCCCGCATGTTGGCGGGCGTCCGTGTGATGATGCGGGAGTGGTCGCCTCCCGGTACCTCGATGTAGCGGTGCGAGATCCCCAGCTCGCCCATCTTCGCGATCCAGCGGCGGGTCACGTCGACGTCGACGAGCTCGTCGTCATCGCCCTGGACCACGATGACCGGGACGTCGGTGATGGCCGCGAGATCGTCGGGACTCGTGTAGATGGCCGGCGCGATCGCCGCCAGGCCCGCCCAGACGTCGGGGTGAGTCATCGCGATGTGCAGGGTGCCGCCCCCGCCCATCGAGTGCCCGGCGAGGAAAACCTGGTCGCGGTCGATGTTGAACTCGTCGAGCGCGATCTGGAGTACGTTGAGGACATCCATCTCGCTCAACTCGCCCAGGTTGTCGGGATCGTTGGCCGCGTCGCCCCGGTTGCTCGCCCGCCCTATCCCGCGGCTGCCGTACCATCCGCGCTCGTTGTAGCCCATGGGGGCGACGACGACGTAGCCCCGCTCCTCGGCGAGGTCGGTGAGGCTCTCGTAGCGGATCACGCGCTCGGGCCTCGAACCCAGCCCGTGCAGGAGCACGATGAGCGGCGTCGGCGTGGCCGAGTCGTACGAGGTCGGTACATAGACCTCGTACCCCATATCCATGTCGGCCTCGTCGAAGTGGTACGTGCGCGACTGGATGCGGGCGTGGGTCGGCGACTCCGGGAGCTGTGCGGCGACCGGCGCGGCCACGAGCGCCAGGGCCAACGCGAGAACGGGTGTCCTGAAATGCAGTCGTCGAGTCGGCATGGAGGGTCTCCCGTGGGATTGCGGCGTCGAGCCTGCGGTCATTCTCCGGTGTGCGTGCAGGAGCTGTCAATCGGAGGCATGCCGGCGGAAGGGACCGGAGCCGCGAGGTTGGCGCGTTCCTCCAACCGATTGGCGCCCCTCCTCAATTGCCGTCGGACCCGATTCCCGATCGTGGGAGCACACACCACGGAACCACACGACGGAGGAATCACCATGGACCTGGCGACCCAGCGCATCCTGATCACGGGAGGAACGCGCGGCATCGGACTCGAGCTGGCGAGGGAGCTCACCCGCCGCGGCGCCGAGGTCGCCGTGAGCGGCCGCACGGAGCTCGCGCCC
>JASFUR010000428.1:0-3381 GCA_050050215.1 Gemmatimonadota bacterium | reverse complement strand
CACGGGGCAAGCTCGAAGTCCCGCCGCCAGCTGGCGCGGTGGGGCCGTCAGGCCGACACGATCGGCCCGGACCTCATCGCCCGGTCCGCTCTCCTGAGCTTGGAGCCCAGACCCTGGGCCAGATTCCGATATACGACGGCGCCGATGTCCGGTCTGCGTCGGACCAATGCGTTCAACCTGGGTCGGGTCAGAACGCCGACCTCGAGGTCCGTTCGGGCGACCGCAGTCGCCGATCGGGGAGTGTCGCTCAGCAGCGATACCTCGCCGAGGCTCTCGCCCGCGCCGACGGCCCCGACCTCGGTCCCATCGATCGAGATGGCGGCCTCGCCGCTCAGGACGAGCAGCATCCGGTCCGGCGCGTCGCCCTGGGCGAAGACCTCCGTGCCGGCGAAGAGCACCTCCGTGTTGAACTCGCCGAGCAGTCGCGCGGTCTGCTCCTGGGACAGGCCCTCGCAGATCTCGAGACGGTCCATGGCGCGGACGAGCCGTGGAAGGACCCGACGCCTGGCGAAGCTGTCGAGGACGTATCGGCCGACCGACAGCGTCGGCTCGGGAGCGTCGAATGGGAGATCCCGAAGCTCCTCCATCAGGCAGTACATCTTCACGACGTCTATGCGCTCCACGTCGTGGAAGGCCAGCGCGGGCACGTAGGCGACCGGCAGGTAGCCCATCTCCAGCAACGTGCGCTGCATGCGGGGTGCATGGGCGCTCACGTCGATCTCGATCGCGACCATGCGTTCGGCCCGAAAGCGCTCGTGGAGCGCTTCGAAGAGGAATCGGATCGCCTCCTCCTCGCTGTTGATGACCTCGAAGATCCGGACGCTGCGCTCCGTGGGATCGCTCATGTATCCGACGGCTCCCACGATTCGGGCTCCGTCACGGGCGATGACGTAGTTGGAGCGCGAGGCCTTGAGCTTGAAGAGGCCGTAGTGGAGGCGTTGCGGGCCGAAGACCTCGCGGTGCCTGGTGCGGCCGCGCTCGATCCGGAGCAGTGAGGCGTAGCCCTGGTCGGTGAGCTCTTCGAGCTCGAACGACCGGCCCCCGGGGTACGGAACGGCGTCCTCGTCCTCGACCACGTCGGGCGTGATGCCGACCTGGTCGAGCGCGATGTCCGCGAGGCCGAGCGCCTCCGGGATGACGCGCGGGTGGTTCCTGCGCAGCGACAGGGCTCCGTCGAAGTACTTCACGAGGTAGCCGGCGTTCTCGCGTTCGTCGCCGAAGAGGAGCTTCTGGGGCAGGGCGCCGACCGGCACGAAGCCGTGTCTCTGCGAGATGCGCGGTGAGGACTGATTGCACACGCGCACCTCCGCGAACGCTACGTGGAGTCGGGTGCCCACGCGGGCCAGGCGCTCCTCCATGAGTCGCGTTCCGATCCTGTGTCCGCGGAACTCGGGGTGGACGACGAGCCTGCCGAACTCACCCACCAGGTCCGAGAAGGCTCCCTGCGTGAACAGCACGGAAGCCGCGCCGACGATCCGCCCGGACTCGTCGTCCTCGGCGACGAGCATGAGCGTATCGTCGTCGTAGATCATCTTGCGGATCTCATGCTCGTCGTAGAACCGGGGATGCACGTACCCATCCCCGTATGCGGCGTGGTACACTGCGACCACGCCGGCCGCGTCGGCCGCGGTTGCTTCGCGGAGCGTCACCGCGTGCGGCTGAGTGATCATCGGATGGAGCCTCGCCGGGACGCGTCAGGTGCCTTCATCGTCCTCCAAGACCACGCGGTACTCCTGGTGGCAGCTCGTGCATGCCCTGTCCAGGTTGTCACCCGCGGCGAGAACGCCGTTCGGATCCCGCCGGATGGCCGCGTCGAGCGCCCTGACTCCGGCGTCCGCCAGATCCTGCGAATAGACCTTCCAGCCTGTGCGCTCGACCCAGTTGGCATCGATCTCCGACGGGTTTCCGTAGGTGATGTAGTTGCCCGCGGCGATCAGCTGGATGGCATACTGCTCCACTTGGTCCCAGTTGGTCTCGGACTCCGGTGGCACCATCCCGGCCGCCTGCAGACCCCAGAGGCCGTGGGCGGCGTCGTCGACCAGCCCGACCATGACCGATTCGACGTCCGTGCCCTGTGGCAGCGAGGGAATGTCCATGGCCATGCCGCCGCTCGGCCGGCTCGATGGCGCCTCGTCACCGCCGCACCCGACGAGCAGGGCGACCGCCGCCCCCGCGAGTGCCGATTGCCATATCCGTCTCATTTCCGCCCCCATCTCGAAGGTTCGATCCGGGGCGCATCGCGCGTGAACGCGGTGCGTCCAACCTATTGCACGATGACCAGGCCGTCGGGTCGTGTCTGTCGGGACGGGGCTGACCGCGAGGTAGGGAGAACCCTCAGGGCTTCAGCGGCTTCGTGAGGAAGCGCGTGGGAGCGGAGCCGCCGATGACGAAGTCCGTGAATCCGAAGCTCTCATAGAGGCCGCGGGCCCGGAGATTATCCTCCTGGACCTCGAGCGTGAGCTTGCAGCACCCCTCCCGGCGGGCGCGCTCCTCGGCGGCAGTGAGCAGCGCGCGCCCCACCCCGCGTCCCCTCCACTCCGGAACGACCGCGAGGTCGTGCACGTTGAGGAGCGGGCGCGCTGCGAAGGTGGAGAAGCCCACGAAGCAGATCGCCGCGCCGACCGGCCGGTCCTCGGAGAACGCGAGGAAGATCCGTGTGGTAGGGTGGGCCCGGAGCGCCGGGACCAGGGCCTCACGCACTTCATCCGCCAGGGGCTCGCCACCGCCGACGGGGTCGCGCGCGTAGGAGTCGATGACGTCGAGGATGCCGGATCGATGCCGTGGATCGTCGAAGTCGGCCTCGAGCACTCGGACGGAAGCGGTCATGGGTTCAGTTCCGGGTCGGGGGCATGTCGCTCGGCGGTGTCGCCGGTCCCTGGTCCGCTCCGAAGCGGAGGTCCGCGACCACCGCGAGGTGATCGGAGATCCGGCTGCCGGATTCCCGGTCGAGGCCGAGCCGCAGGAGCGTCGCGTCGTCGAGATCCTCCGTGGTGAATACGAAGGAGTTGGCCACGGTCATCGCCGCATCCGGGACGAGGAGGAAGTCGAGCCGTCCCGGGGCGAAGAGGTCCCGCGGGTTGCGCCAGGTGGCCAGTGTCCGCTCGCCCAGGCGCACGGCGTCCACCGGCACCAGGTCGGAACCGTCCGCGTCGAGCCGCCGGGCGAGCGCGAAGAGGGGCGTGCGCGAGGCCACCAGGTTCAGGTCCCCGCCCACGACCAACGGACCGGGGCTCCGGAGCAGCTCCTCGGCGGCACCCGCCCGAATGATCGTCGCTTGAAGCGTTCGCAGGCGATCCCTCAGCGATCCGGGCCAGCCACCGCTCTGGAGGTCGGCGGCAACGAAGAGCACCCGACGCTCGTCGAGGGTCACCCACGCTCCTG
>JASFUR010000427.1:0-3392 GCA_050050215.1 Gemmatimonadota bacterium | reverse complement strand
CGGCGGCGTGACCGAGACGGTGATCCCCGGCCGTACCGGAGTGCTGGTCCCGCCCGGCGATCTCGACGCCTTCGCCGGTGCGTGCATCGATCTGCTTCGCAACGAGGGCCGCAGGCGGCAGCTGGCCGCCGGCGCGCGAGCCGAGGCGCTCACTCGTCGGTGGGACGAAATCCTCGACGGCGTGCTCGACGGATACGCCGTCGCGGTCGGCAAACCCGAACCCGCGCCGGTGTCCCCATGAACTCTCCAATGATGGCTTTGGCCGAAATCGACGGGCGCCTTTTCGAGGCCGTCGTGCTCCGCCGCCGCCCGGCCATGGACCTGCTGATGCGGTTCGTGACCAAGCTGGGCAACTGGTACGTCATCGCCCCCACCACGCTCGCGTTGTCCCTCGGTCTCATCACCTGGCTGCACGAGGCCGGCGTCCAGGCAGCGTGGTCGCTCGCCCTCTCCCACGCCTTCGTGCAGCTCCTCAAGCGGCGCATCGCGAGAGAGCGGCCGAGCCTCACCGTGGGGCGTTTCTTCATGATCGAGCCGGAGGACCGGTTCTCGTTCCCGTCGGGGCACGCGACCGCCGGGCTATCCGTTGCGCTCCCGCTCTTTCTGGCGATCGGCGGCCCTCTGGGCCTCCTGATCCTCGCGCTCGGCCTCTGCATCGGGGCCAGTCGCTGCTACCTCGGCGTCCACTATCCGGGGGACGTCGCGGCCGGTTGGTTCCTGGCCGTGGCGACCGTGTCGTTCGTGGCGGCTATGTAGAGCGCGGACCTCGCGTCGCGGCTCGGTCCTCCCGGAGCGAGCGCAGCCGGGTTCCTTGCGTGGGGCGGGGGTTCGGTCCATGATTTGCGCCGCCGTATCCACACGGAACCCAGACGGAGCGCATCCTTTTGAACGCGATCGTCCTCTTGGTGATCGGTCTCGCGACCTTCATCGCGGGATGGACCTTCTACTCCCGCTTTCTGGCGGAGAAGATCTATCAGCTCGATCCCGACTTCGAGACGCCGGCCCACGAGTTCGAAGACGGCGTCGACTACGTGCCGAGTCGGAAGATTATTCTCTGGGGCCACCACTTCGCGGCGGTGGCGGGAGCCGCGCCCATCGTGGGTCCGGCCATCGCGGTCGTATGGGGTTGGCTACCAGCGTTCCTCTGGGTGACGATCGGCACCGTCTTCTTCGCCGGCGTCCACGACTTCGGCGCCCTGTGGGCATCCGTGCGCAACCGCGGCCTCTCGGTCGGCGCGCTCACCGAGAACATCGTCGGCAAGCGGGCGCGCAGCATCTTCATGATCGTGATCTTCCTGCTCCTCCTCATGGTGAACGCGGTCTTTGCGGTCATCATCGCCGAGGAGCACATCGCGGTGCCGGGCAGCGTCATCCCGACCTGGGCCGTCATTTTCGTCGCGATGATCGTGGGCGTGCTGATCTACAAGAAGGGCATGTCGCTCCTGTGGGTGACGATCATCGGCGTCGGCGTGCTCTACGGCGCCATCATCGTCGGCGACATGTATCCGCTGTCGCTTCCCGAGACGATGTTCGGACTCGCGGCACCGGCCCAATGGGTGATCATCCTGTTCGTCTACGCGGGTATCGCCTCGATCCTGCCCGTCTGGCTGCTGCTCCAGCCGCGCGACTACATCAACGGGATCCAGCTCTTCATCGGCCTGGCCCTGCTGTATACGGCCGTGCTCATCGCGCATCCGACCATCGTGGCACCGGCCATCAACCCGAATCCCCCGGCCAATGCGCCGCCCATGATCCCGCTCCTGTTCGTGACCATCGCATGTGGAGCCATCTCCGGCTTCCACGGGCTCGTCGCCTCGGGCACGACGTCGAAGCAGCTCGACAAGGAGACCGACGCGCGCTTCGTCGGCTACCTCGGGTCGACCGGTGAGGGCACGCTGGCGCTGGCGGCGATCATCGCCTGTACGGCGGGCTTCGCGAGCCTCGGTGACTGGGACGCCTTCTACTCGCAGCCCTTCCCGGCCGCGGGCCTGACCGCATGGGCCCAGGGCGGCGCGGCCATCATGGAGAACGGCCTCGGGCTCCCGGCAGGTCTCGCCGAGACGTTGCTCGCCGTGATGGGCATCCTCTTCGCCGCGACGACGATGGACGCCGGCGTCCGGCTGCAGCGCTTCATCATCCAGGAGTTCGGGAACATCTACAACATCCCGGCCCTGACCGGCCGCGGCGTCTCGACACTGGTCGCGGTGGGCAGCTGCCTGCTGCTCGCGTTCGGCGCAGGCGGCGGTGGCGGCGGCGGCCGCATCATCTGGCCGCTCTTCGGGACGAGCAACCAGCTCCTCGCCGGTCTGACGCTGATCGTCATCACGGTGTACCTGATCAAGCTCGGCCGTCCCATCAAGTGGACGGTCATTCCGCTGACCTTCCTGCTCGCCATGACGGTCCCGGCGCTCGTCCTTCAGCTCATCGACTTCTACCAGCAGGGGAACTGGCTGCTGGTCGTCATGGACGTGTTGATCCTGGTCGCGAGCATCCTGGTCGCGCTCGAAGCGCTCGCCGCGCTGGCGCGCGCTAAACGGGAGGCGGCGGCGAAGGCAGCGTAGCGTCGATGGGTTTCTGGGCCGGATTGGGCGAGCTCCTCCGGGAGTTCTACACGGCGCCGTTCAGAGGCGCCGTGGCGAGGGAGAAGAGGGACGAAGACGACCTCTTCATGCTCCTCGTGTTCTCGGAGATGGTGGGCGTGCCCAATCCGGCCAACTACTACACCCTCGAGCTGCAGCCGCTGCTGTACGAGGACTTCCACGAGTGGCACAAGCGCATGGGCATGGACCATTCGCCCATCGAGGGCTTCAACTGTTGCTAGCGGCCCGAATCGGCTAGGAGCCTCGACGTGCAACTCCCCGTAGCCGACAAGCGGGTGATCTTCGTGGGCGGGAAGGGCGGGGTGGGGAAGACGACCACCTCGGCCGCGCTCGCGCTGAGCCTCGCCGACAGCGGCCACAAGGTGATGGTCGTCTCGACCGACCCCGCACACTCGCTCGGTGACGTGTTCGACCGCCCGATCGGCCCGGACCCGAAGTCCCTGGCTCCCAACCTGACCGGCCTCGAGATCGACGAAGACCGCGTCGTCGACGAGTACCTCGCGGACGTGAAGCGGAGCATGCGCTCGCTCGTGCACCCCAAGATGTACGGCGAGATCGACCGTCAGATGGACCTGGCCAGGGCTTCTCCGGGTGCCGTGGAGGCTGCGATGCTCGAGCGGGTAGCGGGTCTCATGGTCGACGACTCCGGCGCGCACGACACGCTGATCTTCGACACCGCGCCGACGGGTCAGACCCTCAGGCTCCTGACCCTGCCCGAGATCATGGCGGCCTGGACCGAAGGCCTGCTCGGGCACCGTGAGAAGTCGGACAAGCTCGCCCAGACCATGCGCG
>JASFUR010000426.1:0-3399 GCA_050050215.1 Gemmatimonadota bacterium | reverse complement strand
CCGCAGACCCTGTCGCAGGGCTCGACGTGGGACGTCGCCTTCTCGCCCGACGAGGACCAGCAGTTCATGTACCTGGCCGACGGTCAGAACATGAAGGTCTACGTCATGGATCGTGAGTCGCTCGAGACCCTCTACAGCTTCGGCGACGGTGGACGTCAGCCGGGTCTGTTCTTCGCGGTGCACTCCATTGCGACGGACAGCCAGGGCAACATCTTCACGACCGAGACCTACGAGGGCTCACGGCTCCAGAAGTTCCGTTACATGGGCATGGGTCCGAACCCCGGTGGGGACACGGGTCCGGCCTGGCCGAGCGACCGCAAGAGCGGCGGCTACGGCTGGAGCTTCTAGCACAGTAGCTCGAGGCCTGCGAAGGCCACGATGCAAAGACGGCCCCGCCCTTCCCGGGCGGGGCCGTCGTCTTTTCCGGAGAGTCCGGAGGAGGGCGCTCACACCCGGAGGGCACAGGCCCTCAGTTGAGCGTCATGTTCCGGCGGATGGTCTCGATGCGGTTGCGAGCGTCGTCGATCGCGTTTTGCACGACCGACGGGATCGGCTCGATGCGCTCTCCGAAGTCGATGAAACCCTGGAGCTCGGTGATCGCCTGTGAGCCGGTCCGTACGCGCTCACGCGTCGTCTGCGACCGATCGAACTCGCCGTGCGAGCAGAGCCCCCGCTCGTACTGGATGAGCGCGCCCACCAGGAGCTGGTCGTTCCGGGAACGCCGGTTCAACGTGCGCTCGAGCTGCGCCAGGGTGCCGCGGCCTTCCTCGGTCCGGCCGACCGCACACTGCGCGCCCGCGAGCCGCAAGAAGGTCTGAAAGCCCGGGGTGCCGTAGTTGGCCGCGGATTCCAGCACCTCGAGCGCCGCACCGTACTCCGCGCGGTTCATGTGGGCCACGCCACGACGCACGAGCGCCAGCTGATAGGCCTGGCCGTAGGGGCTGTCAGGATCGTCGGGCAACGGCATGCGTGCATACGCCTCGGTCGCCTCCAGCCAGCTTCCGCGATTGAACGCCTGGTTGCCGGCCTCGAGGGGACGGCGATCGGGCCCCGTATTCGTCGACGGCAGGGAGCCGCGACCTCCACCGGGCGGCCGCGTGGGTTCCGGCTCGGGCTCGGGCTCCGGCTCGTCCGAGACGACCAGATCGAGCCGGCGCGACATGCGCATCGTGAGGGGGCCCGCGGTCCCACCCCTCTGCACGGACACGACCGTGTCCAACCGGAAGTACGAGTCGGCTTCCAGGCGGACCTCGACGACGAGCTCGTCCTCCTGGATCAGGTGTCGGATCTCGTAGGGCTCGTTCGAGGGCACCTCGTCGACCGCGGTCTCGTCGAGCGTCACCGGAGAGCGCACCAGATATCGCACGGTCATCTGGTCGTCGGAAAGCGCCGAGCCCGTGCCCGCGTCGACCGCCTGCACCATTACGGTCGACGGCATGGGGCTCCCGGAGACCTCCGCCATCGGGACCTCCGGGGGACCGTAGCAGGCTCCGAGCACGAAGGAGCAGACGAGAAGAACAGGGCGAGCCGGGCGCATGAATGCAAAGAACGACCGCCCCTCCCCCGGTGCAAGAGTTCCGAAGAGAATTGACCGTCCTTCCGCGGGCTCCCTACGTTCCATTCGAGAACCCATCCCTGGAGAACGGCCCGAGCGTGTCGAGTCCCGACGACCCAGACAAGAAGCCGCCCCCGCAACGGACCGTTGCCTGGAATCCCGAGGACGTGCCGGGCGTTCCAGAGCAGTCGGACGAGTCCGAGGGTGCGCCGACGGGGGAATCGCAGCCCACGGTCGCGTGGAACCCGGAGGACGTCCCCACGGGAGACGACGCCGCAGCCGGGTCCCAACCTTCCATGCCGTGGAGCGCCGACGAGCTGGCCAAGATGGCCGCCGACGAGGCCGCGGCCGAAGCCGCGCAGAAGCAGGACGATCCACTCGTCGGGACGCTGATGCGCGACAAGTGGCGCATCCTGGCGCGCCTCGGAGCCGGCTCGTTCGGAACCGTCTACAAGGTTCAGGACGTGAAGGGCGGCTGGATCGAGGCCCTCAAGGTGCTCGGTGTCGACCGGCTGCAGGGGGCCGAGGCCGAAGAGATGCGAAAGCGCTTCCTTCGCGAGGCGCAGATCATGAAGCGGCTGGGCACCGACTCGCACCATATCGTCGGCCTGTCCACGTACGAGGAGGACATCGAAGCCGGCCTGATCTACTTCTTGATGGAGTTCGTCGAGGGCAAGAGCCTCGCCGCGATCCTGCAGGAGGAAGGCCCGTTCGACGTGGAGCGCGCTGTGCGGATGGGACTCCAGGTCTGCGACGCGCTCATGGCCGCGCACGAGGGTAGCGAGCCTGTGGTCCATCGGGATCTCAAGCTCGAGAACCTGATGCTGACCAAGGACCGCTCGGGCGACGAGATGGTCAAGGTCCTGGATTTCGGGATCGCCAAGATCGCCGAGCGCGAGGCGGACAGTCGACTCACCACGGTCGGGACGCTCGGTACCCCTGGCTACGCGGCACCGGAGCAGCTCCGGGCCGAAGAGGTGGACGGCCGCACGGACCTGTTCGCCTTCGGTGTCATCCTCTACGCCCTTCTGACCGGGCACGACCCGTGGCTCGGAAAGCCCGCCCACGAGCCGACGGATCAGATCTACGAGCTGATGGCGGCGACGGATCGCGCCGAAGTCATCCCGATGGCCAAGTGGGGGGTCGACGTTCCGACCGGCATGACCAACGTCGTCATGCGGCTGCTGCAGCGGGATCCGGCACGGCGCTTCCAGACCGCGGGGGACCTGAGGGACGCCCTGCTGCGCGTGCAGGCCGGCGACGCCCATGCAGCCGCGGACTTCGTGCCGGCACCGACCGGCAGCGCCAAGCCCGCCGCCGAGCGCTCCGCGTCCCGACCTGCGCCTCGCCCGGCCGCCAAGCCGCGTCGGAAGGGCCGCCTGGTCGCCCTGGGCGTGTTCGCGATCGCGCTGCTCGGGGCAGCCTACTACGTGCAGCCCTGGGGCCGGACGATGGACCTGGCGTCGCTGCGCTCCTCCGTCCAGTCCGGGGTCGTGGAGCGGACCTGGATCGATGAAGGAGGTGTCGGCGGGTACCTCCATCTGGGCCCTCTCGTGTCGCCCTTCTTCGTTTCGGTCCCGGAGAGCCAGGTGCCCGAGCTCGTGGAGGAGCTACGAGCGGACGACGTATTCGTAGACGCCTCGTGGGAGGTGGCCCGCATCCGCGGCCTCGTCCAGCAGGCGCAGGCGCGATCGCAGTACTACGGGCTCGCCGGAGGCGACGTGCAGACGTACGCGCAGAGGCTGGAGGCCGTGGAGCCGGACAGTGGAGAAGCTCGCTCGCTACTCCTGAAGGTCGGCGAGCACATGGCCTGGGACGCCGAGGCCGCCCTCGAGGACGGTTCC
>JASFUR010000425.1:0-3406 GCA_050050215.1 Gemmatimonadota bacterium | reverse complement strand
CAGATGTCGGGCGCCACCTACATGAACCGGCTCGTCCTGAGGCACGGGGACAACTTCTTCGGGTCGCGGAAGTCGATCCACGTGTGGCTCACGTGGCACGACGCACGCAATGCCAACCTGATGATCCTGCTGACGTACATCCTGCTCGGCCACAAGGACTGGCGGGGGGCGGAGGTCTCGATCTTCGCCGCCTATCCCCGGAGGGAGGTGCACGAGCGCAGCGAGGAGCTGCACGACATGATCACCGAGGGGCGGCTCCTCATCAGCGAGAAGAACATCCGGGTCATCGCCACGGACGACGACATCGACTTCGAGCGGCTCGTGGAGGCGCGCTCCAACTCAGCCGACCTCGTGCTCCTCGGCTTCACGAGCAGGCGCGTGGAGCATCGCGGCAAGGAGCTCTTCCAGCGCTTCGCGACGCTACGCGATACCCTCTTCGTGTCCGCCGAGGAAGACATCGACATCGTCTAGCCCGCGAGGCCGACGAATGAACTCCAGCCACCCACGGGCCGCCAGGTCGATCCACAAGCGGATCACGCTCGGCCTTCAGGTCGTCCTGCTCGTCGGTTTGGTCCTCTCGGCCCTGCAGGGTCAGTGGGACACCGCGATCTCGGTCTTCGCGATCGTCCTCGTCACGCTCGCGCCCGTGGCGCTCGGGCGTCGCTTCCACGTGTTCATTCCGCCCGAGTTCGAGGTGCTCGCGATCGTCTTCGTGTTCGCCTCCCTCTTTCTCGGCGAGATTCGCGACTACTACACGCGCTTCTGGTGGTGGGACGCCGTGCTGCACACGGCGTCGGGCTTCCTACTCGGCATCCTCGGATTCCTGCTCGTGCACGTCCTGAACGAGAAGGAGGAGATCGAGCTTCACATGCGGCCGGCGTTCGTGGCGTTCTTCGCCTTCGTGTTCGCCGTCGGCATTGGCGCGATCTGGGAGATCTTCGAGTTCGGCATGGACCAGCTCTTCGGACTGAACATGCAGAAGAGCGGTCTGGTCGACACGATGTGGGACATGATCGTCAACACGATCGGGGCGGCGACCATCGCCGTGATGGGCTACGGGTACCTGAAGACCGCGGGGAACGAGTCCTTCCTGGAGAAGTGGATCGACGGCTTCATCGAGTCGAACCCCCGGATGTTCGGGGATGACGAGGACGGAGAGATCCCGGAGTAGCGTCGGCTCTTACGGTTCAGGCGACGTAGACCGTCTTCGCGTTGACGAACTCGTGGATGCCGTGGCGTCCGAGCTCGCGCCCGTAGCCGCTGTCCAGGATGCCGCCGAACGGAAGGCGCGGGTCCGAGCGCACGAAGGCGTTCACGAAGCAGCACCCCGCGTGGAGCTCGTCGCGCGCGATGCGCTCGCCCTCATCGACGTCTGCCGTAAAGATCGCGGCTCCCAGACCGAACGAGGTGTCGTTCGCGATCTCGATGGCCCGCACCCGATCCTGCGCCGTGATGATCGATGCCACCGGTCCGAAGACCTCCTCCCGATATGCCGGCATGCCCCGCCGCACGTCGTCGAGCACGGTCGGCGGGTAGTACCAGCCGGGTCCGTCCGGGACCTCCCCGCCGAGGAGGCACCGGGCGCCCTCGGCGACGCTGCCCTTCACCTGATCGTGCAGGGAGTCCCGCAGATCTTCGCGTGCCTGGGGACCCACCTCTGTCGACTCGTCCATCGGGTTGCCCATGACGGCCGACCTCATCCGCTCGACCACGGCTTCGACGAAGGGCTCACGCACATCGCGCTCGACGATGAAGCGCTTGGCGGCGATGCAGCTCTGACCCGAGTTCACGAGACGGCTCTGGACGCACTGGGCGGCCGCGTGCTCGACGTCCGCGTCGGCGAGCACGATGTAGGGGTCGCTTCCGCCGAGCTCCAGGACGGTCTTCTTGATGTGGGCGCCGGCCTGCTTCGCGACCGCCTTTCCGGCCCGCACGCTCCCGGTGAGCGTCACGGCGCGCACTCGACGGTTGCGGATGGCGGCTCCGGCCTGGCGGTTCGTGATGTACAGGTTCTGGAAGCAGCCCTCGGGCAGGCCCGCCTCCGTGAGGAGCCCCTCGATACGGGCCGCACACCCGGGCACGTTGGATGCGTGCTTGAGCAGGACCGTGTTTCCGGCCATGAGCGCGGGAGCCCCGAACCGGAAGACCTGCCAGTACGGGAAATTCCACGGCATGATGGCCAGCACGGGTCCCAGCGGCCGGTAGGTCACGTAACTCCGGGTCGCGTCCGTTGCGGACAGGTCGTCAGCGAGGAAGCCTTTCGCCAGGTCAGCGTAGTACTCGCAGACCCACGCGCACTTCTCGGCTTCGCCGCGGCCGGCGCCGACCGGCTTTCCCATCTCGCGGGCCATGAGGCGCCCGTGCTCGTCGGCCTCTTCTCGGAGCAGCCGGGCGGCTTCCCGGAGCACTGCGGCCCGCTCTGCGAACGTCGTCCTGCGCCACGACTTGAACGCCTGCTCCGAGCGCTCCAGGGCGGCGCGCAGCTCGGCGGCGCCGAGCGTATCGTAGCGCTCTATGCGTTCACCCGAATGGGGATCGATCGCTTCGTAATCCATCGTCCGCCAACATCGCAAGATGCCGGCTCGCGGGTCAAACCGGTCCCGCGGTCGGGTCACGGCGTCGGGCTGGCGAGGGAAGCCGCGGACGACGCATCTTGAGCAGGCCCACGAACCGGGGCCGGGCGCCGACCCGAGTCGAGCCTCCGATCCCCCTGCCCCCACCGAGCCCGGAGCCGTTCCATGAGTTGGGTGGACTTCATGACCGCCCTTCGCCAGGTGCTGGACGTCCGCCTCTTCGAGGTGGGCGGCACGTCGGTCACCGTGGCGTCCGTCGCGACCTTCGTGGTGCTCGTCGTCGTGACCTTCTGGGTCTCGAAGATCGTGCAGGGACTCGTCGGCCGAATGCTACACCAGGGCGGTGTGAAGGAGCAGGGCACGGTCCTGCTGGTACAGCGGGCGCTGCACTACCTGGTGCTCATCGCGGGCGTGGCCGTGGCGCTACAGACCATCGGTATCAGCCTGGCCACGGCGTTCGCGGCGGGCGCGGTGGTGGCGGTGGGCGTCGGGTTCGCGATGCAGAACATCCTGCAGAACTTCGTGTCAGGGGTCATCCTGCTCGCCGAACGGACGATCAAGGAGACGGACGTCCTCGAGGTGAACGGGCGCGTCATCCGGGTGGAGCGCATCGGGACGCGAGCAACCGTTACGCGGACGCGCAGCGACGAGCAGATGATCATTCCGAATTCGGAGCTCGTGCAGAGCGTCGTGACGAACTACACGCTCGAGGATTCCCTCCACCGCGTGGGCGCCGAGGTCGGCGTCTCCTACTCCTCCGACATGGCGCGCGTCCGCGAGGTACTCACCTCTGCCGCGACCGGCGTTGCCGGACGGGTCCACGACAAGGAACC
>JASFUR010000424.1:0-3419 GCA_050050215.1 Gemmatimonadota bacterium | reverse complement strand
CCGACTGCTCGCTGTAGCGGCCGTCGATGCTGACGGTCGGTAGGTAGCGTCCTCGCGCCTCGCTCCTCTCGGCCTCGGCACGGTCCACCAGGAGGCGCTCCTGGGCCAACCCGAGGTTGTTGCGGAGCGCCTCGTCGACCACCCGGTTCAGGATCGTCACATCGTCGGATGCGCGCGCCGGAATCGGGCCACCCTCCTGGGCGCCGACGGGGAGGGGCGCGGCGAACGTAAGCAGGACGGCCATGAGCAGCGCCGCCGTGAGCAGCGCGGAGAGCGCGACCGCCGCGAGCAGTCCGCGGGTCCTCGCGACCTGACAGTCCCGACTCGTTTCCGTGATCATAGTAACTCCGTAACGTGATGTAACAGTGTTAAGTACACGGCGAAAAAAAAGAGAGGGAGCCCCGCTCATTTCGCCATTCCATGGATCAGCGCCTTACAGACCAGATCCGTGGTATTCCGGGCTTCGCCGAACTCGACCCAGGGATCCTCGGCCTTCGTGATGCGCAGAGACAGCTGGCCGTGCAGCGAGCCCCAGAGGATCTGGGCGACCGCGTCCGGGTCGTCGTACTCGTCCTTGAAGCGTCCGGCCTCGATCGCCTCGGCTACCGCCGCGCGCAGGAACGCGTAGGCGTCTTCGCCCGGGTCACCCTTGGCGGGCCCGTTCGTAGCGTCGTGCGACGTCGGCCGGCGCGTCATGAACATGAACTCGTAGTGCTGCGGGTGCTCGAGCCCGAAATCGACGTAGGCCTTGCCCGCGCGCACGATGCGCTCCACCGGGTCGGCGACCTCGCCGATGCGCTGGAAGGCTCTCGCCAGCTCGCGGAAGTCCTGGCCGCAGAGCTCGTCGAGCAGCGCTTCCTTGTTCTGGAAGTGGTGGTAGATCGCCGTGGGGGTGTACTCGATCCGTTCGGCGATGGCGCGCATCGACGTCGCGTCGAAGCCGTTCTGCACGAACAGATCACGGGCCGCGTCGAGGATCTTCTGACGCGTCTCCGCCGCCTCGCGCTTCCTGCGCTCCGCGCTACCCATGGTGCTCGGGCCCGTCCGGTCGGTGCATGTCCATAACGACGCTACAGTACCTAACGGTGTTAAGTCTTGTCAAGAGCAGATCGCTCCGTGGCGCGCCGGCTCAGCTTTCGGGGGAGCGGGCCCGTCTACGCGAGCGCGTCCTCCTGGCCGGAGTCCAGGAGGAACATGCAGGTCGCCCTTGTATCCTGGATGAGCTCGGCCATGAACTGCATCGGGCGATGATGGCTGGAGCCGAAGATCTCGAGATCCGCCTGCGTCGCTTCCCTGACGATCTGCGCGAAGTCGCCGGCGAGCACCTGCACGACCGCTTCGTTCGGGATCCGGCACAAGTCGAGGACCTCTGCGAGGGCCTCCTGAGCGGGACGGACGGCCGCCTCGTCGGGGACCACCGAGATGAGATTCAACTCGGCGTCCCATGCTCGGCGGATCCTGAGGGCGGCCAGGATCGCGAGGTTCTGGTTCGTCTGATCGAGATAGTGCCGAACCGACTGCTCGGGCGAGCGAGGCGACAGCCACAGGTTTACGACCTTCTGGCGGCCGAACCCCGCAGTCGGGTGATAGCCGAGCAGCATGACGCCGATCTTGAGTCGCTCCGCCTCATGCATGACCTCCGCGATCTCGGAGTGCCCTTCGAGTCCCGCTTCCGGGAGCTTCAAGAAGAGCACGTTGGGCCGGAAGAACGCGCTCCTGAGGGCCTGCAGCCCCGTCACGATCCCCTCGGTGAAGCCGGCCGAGTCGATGATCGACGCGGTGGTCATCACTCCGGCCTTCTGGAACGACCGCGTGAGATTCTCCACCCTGGGAGTCAGGTTGCCGGCGGTCTCGGTCGTGGCGATGCCCAGGATCTTCATGTATCCCTCGGGCTGGCACATGTCGACCAGGATCCGGAACTCTCCGCGCAGCTGCGTGGGATCCCGGACCGGAATGACCAGGCTCGGCTTCCAGGCCCGACTGGTGGTGAGGTCGTGCTCGATGACCTTGCCCGCCGCCCACTCGGCGAACGCCACGAAGATGCCGCTCCGTACCGTTCCGATCCGCGGCGCCTTGCCGCGCCAGAGCTGCCAGGAGTAGATGCCGGCCACCACCCCGATGGCGACCAGGGAGAACGTCGGGTTCACGATGAACATCGCGAAGACACATCCGATCGTTCCCAGTAGCGGCACCACACGAGGGATCCGGAGGGTCGGTCGGAAGCTCATGAGCCCCAGGCTGCCCTCGGCCAGCATCACGACGTTGATGATCGTGTACGTGATGAGGAAAAACATCGTGAGGAGCGGCGCGATCACGTTCAGGTCGCGCGCCATGAGCGAGACGAGCACGATGAACCCCGTCACCAGCATGGCTCGCCGTGGCTCGCCGCGGGTGCGCCTCGCGAGCCAGGCACCCGCCGGGACCAGCCGGTCGCGACTCAGCGCCTGGAGGATCCTGGGAGCTCCGACGAGGGAGGAGAGCGCGGACGAGAAGGTCGCTCCGAGGAGGCCCGCTACGACGATCGGGCTCCACAGTGAGTGGTCGATCATGACGGTGTAGTTCGTCGCGAGCTCGTCCGGGGTCGTCGCCTTGGCGGACCAGAAGACGAGGGCGAGGTAGACGAGCGAGCTGACCCCGATGGCGGAGAGCGTGCCGACCGGGATGCTCTTGCGGGAGTTCGCCAGCTCGCCCGACATGTTCGCGCCGGCCAGAATGCCCGTGGCCGCCGGAAAGAAGACGGCGAAGACGGCCCAGAAGTGGGCATCGGCCGGGCCGGCGTCCACACCGGGATAGCTCCCGAAGAGCTGAATCTCCTGCGTCGATTGCCAGACGGACACGTTGCCCAGCACGGCGACGAGAGACCCGACGATGACGGCAAGGACCACGTACTGGACTCTGAACGCCAGGTCCGCGCTCACGTAGGCGATGCCCAGCACAGCGAAGAACATGACGAGGTCGACGACGAGGGCCGGATGCGTCGGAAAGATCCAGTTCCACCCCTCCCGGAAGCCGAAGATGTACATCGAGACCGCGAGCGCCTGCGACAGATAGAGGGGCACACCGACGCTCGCGCCGACCTCGTATCCCAGGGCGTGGGATACGATCGCGTACGGGCCGCCCGCTCCGAGGCGGGTGTTCGTCGCGATCGATGACAGAGACAGGCCCGTGGCCAGCGTGACCCCCGATGCGAGCGCCACGACGAGCAGGGCGCCGACGAGTCCCGCGTTCCCCACGACCCACGGGAGTCGCAGGTACATGATCACGCCGAGGATCGTCAGAAGCGTGGGCGTGAACACCCCAGCGAAGGCTCCGAACCGCTTGCCTTCGCTCTCCTGCTCGCGCGGTACCGCCGAAGTTGCAGCCATCACCGCCGCTGCCTGCACAGGTGAGCCCACGAGGAGTCGGCCGAGCTGGGCCGA
>JASFUR010000423.1:0-3421 GCA_050050215.1 Gemmatimonadota bacterium | reverse complement strand
CCGTCTCGGAGACCGTGAAGCATCCGGCGCTCGTCGAGCCGCACGGGAGCGCGGTCAGTCGCGACGGCCGCACGGTCTTCGTGACCGGCCGGAACACGTCCGGAGCCTACGGCGAGGGTGCGCCGGGTACGGTAGTCGCGATCGACGCGGCGACGAAGCGGGTGCGCTGGGTCGCCGAGGTCGGTCCGTACGCGGCGGGTGTCGCGGTGGGGGGCGGAGGCCCACGCTGATGCGCGCGGCCGCGACCTCGCTCGGAGCGCTCACCGTGTGGGTCGCCGCGGCGTGCGCCGGTGGCTCAGCCGGACCCGTGCGGACAGCGGTTTCCGGCGCCTCGAGGACGGGGACGGTGGCCGCGGGCGACTGGATTCGCCGTGTCGCGCCGTTCTCCGTGACGGGCCCCGACGGCACCGCCTACGCGGAGCCGTTCCTGGGCGGCTTCAACGTCCCGCGCCCCCAGCTCGTGGACATCGACGGCGACGGGGACGACGACCTCATGCTCCAGGAGACCACGGGCGGGGTCATGCTCTTCGAGCGGGTCGACGGCGCCGGGGCGTCGTACCGGTGGAGGACCGATCGCTTCCAGGATCTCGACGTCGGGGAGTGGTACCGCTTCGTCGATTTCGACGGGGACGGGGACGTCGATCTGCTGGCCGAGGAGCCGTTCAGCTACATCCGCTACTACCGCAACGAGGGGGGCGCGACGGATCCGCGCTTCGAGCTCGTGACCGACACGCTACGCGACGTCGACGGGGAGCCGCTCTTCGCCGACAGGCAGAGCATCCCCAATGCCTCCGACCTCGACTGCGACGGGGCGATCGATCTGCTCGTCGGCCGGCTCACCGGCACCGTCACACACTACGAAGCCGAGGGAACGGGTCCGGACGGCATCCCCCGCTTCCGGAGGCTCACCGACCGGTTCGAGGACATCGAGATCGTCGCTCAGTTCGGGAGCGCTCACGGGGCCAACACGATGGCTCTCGGCGACGTCGACGAGGACGGCGACGACGACCTCTTCTGGGGCGACTTCTTCGAAGCCGGCGTGCTCCTGATCGAGAACGGGGGGGACTGCGACGCCCCGTCCTTCCGCTCCGAGCCGACTCCGTTTCCCACGAGCGAGCCGCTGAAGACGAGCGGCTACAACGCGCCGACGCTCGGCGACCCCGACGGAGACGGCGACCCGGACCTGCTCGTCGGGGTGCTCGGCGGCGCGTTCAACCCGAACACGACGCTCGTCGAGAACCTGCACTGGCTCGAGCAGGGGGCGGCTGGTGAGTTCACGGACCGCACGTCGCGCTTCATCGGCACCGTGGACGTCGGGAGCGAGAGCGTGCCGGTTCTGGTCGACCTGGACGGAGACGGTGACCTGGACCTGCTCGTCGGCAACAGGATCGAGCCGGACGACCCGCAGAACGGCGCGCTGCACCGGTTCGTGAATCGTGGCGGAGCGACCTCGCCCTCGCTCGCCTGGGACGGCCGGCTGGACGGGCTCGGGGCCGGGTACCACCGCATTCCCGCCTTCGGCGACTTGGACGGGGATGGCGACGCGGACGCCATCGTCGGCACCTGGCTCGACCGGCTGTCGTTCTACAGGAACGGCGGAACGGACGGGTCCGTGCGGCTCGAGCTGGTCGACTCGGCGTCCGCCACGCTCACGCGCGGCCGCAACGCGGCCCCCGCGCTCGGCGACCTGGACGGAGACGGCGACCTGGACCTGGTGGTGGGCGAGTCGTCGGGCCAGCTCGGCTACTACAGGAACGACGGCGGTCCGTCGGCTCCACGGTTCACGCTGCAGGACGACGGGTGGCTCGACGTCGACGTCGGCCGCAGGAGCTTCCCGGTGCTCGAGGACCTGGACGGAGACGGTGACCTGGATCTGCTCGTCGGCTCCGAGAACGAGGGAATCAGGGTCTTCCTCAACGAAGGAACCCCTTCCGACCCCGAGCTTCGCGACGCCGGCGTGCTCGCGGTCGACACGTTCGGTTTCGCGACGCCGGCCTTCGGCGACCTGGACGGCGACGGCGACCGCGACCTGGTCCTGGGCGGGGGAGCTGGGGGGCTGCGGTACTTCGAGCGACGCTAGCCGGGCCCGCAAACCGCGCGAATCCGGCGGGGAAACCGCTCACGCCCCCCGAGTAGGTCCCCCCACGGCGGGAACCTGCGGCCAGATATTTGTTACTAAGCCAACAAGTTCAACCCGAAGGCCGGCGAACCTTCCTCCCTCCCACGCCGTCGCCTTCTCCCTGCCGAAGCGTCCAGTGTCCTGTCACGGTCGAGGTCCGGTCTGGAGCGACTGATCACGCTCGCCTTGGCGAGCGGAGTCCTCTTTACGACGTCTTTGGGGAGCATTCACGATCCCCACTGCCCCCACCATCCGGGGAGCGCGAGCCACGCGTGGTGGCTCGGCACCTCGATGCACGGTGGGGGTGAGGCCGGCCATTGGCACCCGACCGAGGGCACCGCCCAGGCGGAATCGGGGGATGCGCACGACGTCCCCGACTCCGGCGAGGTTCCCGAGGACTGCTCCTGCGACGGGGGGCTTTGTGTCGTTCCGGGCTTCGCCGCCCCCCTGTCGGGGGCCGTCGCCGACGTCTCGGTGGAGGACGCCCCCACGGCCGTTCCTTCGCCCAGCATCCCGCTCCTGCTCGACGGGAGCGCCGATCGCTACCTCCACCCGCCTGGCCGGGGGCCGCCCGCAGTCGTCTGACACCGATTTCGGGTTCTTCCCGACCGCGCCGTTCCGGCCCGGTCGCAAGCTTTCAGATGACTACAGGTGGAGAGGACGACATGTCACCTTCGACGAAGGGACGGGCAAAGACCCTGTCCCACCGGTTTTCGGCGCTACTCACGCTCATGCTATCCCTCGCGCTCGCCCTACCGCTGGCGGCGCAGGAGAAGATCACCGTAGAAGGACGCGTGCTCGACGCGTATTCGGGCAAAGGGATCCACGCGGCCAACGTGCACGTCGGTATGGTCCAGACGATGACCGACGCGGAGGGCCGCTTTCGATTGATCAACGTGCCGGAGGGCTCGGAGCTGCACGTCGAGCGTCTGGGCTACACGCCCCTGATCCTCACGGCGACCGAGTCGATGTATGACCTCAAGCTGTCTCCGGCTCCGGTGCTCCTCGAATCGATGGTCGTTCAGGCCCTCGGGGATGCGCAGCTCGCCCACAACTCGGCGCTCGCGGTCAGGAGCGTCGACGAGAGCCAGATCAAGACCTCCGGCCTCACGTCGTTGGCCGAGGCGATGGACGGCTCGGAAGGCGTCTCGGTGTCCCGCGTCGGATCGTGGGGTAGCAGGCTGTCCTTGAGAGGCCTCTCGGGTGAGCGCCTCGCGGTCATGATCGACGGGATGCGCGTGAGCCGTGCCTGCACGTACGGCATGGACATGGGCCTGGCCACGATCGATCCGGCCACGGTGG
>JASFUR010000422.1:0-3426 GCA_050050215.1 Gemmatimonadota bacterium | reverse complement strand
CGGAGGCCCATGTCCCATAACGTTCAGAGGTTTCCGGCGCGGCCACCACGAATCGTGGTCGGACCTGCTGGCCGAGAATACGCTGCACTTCGTTCTCGGGCCACATTCGCTCGAGGCCATGTAGGTCGGAGCGAACGAAGTGAGCGGAGCCGGAAACATTCTTGTTAGGCGAAGCCGCGCCACCGACATGTGATTCCAAGTTCCCAATACTTTGCCGAGCAACTGCTTCAACGAGATGCCGGCCCGGATAGCGGGGTGGGACGGCCTACCACGAGGGTGATCGGGATCGGGGCCTTGGGCACGGATATCTCCTGCACGCTCCAATCATATCCTGGCTCCTGGAACTCGGAGACGAGGGACTCGAGCTCCTCTGCCTGGTACGTCTTCAGTGTTGACGCCAGTCCATCCCACCAAATGAGGAATGGTAGAACCGGTGGAAGATATGTCAGCACCAGCGGCGCCAGGCGCCGAGGCCTCACTCGGGGCATTAGGAGAAGCACGAGCACCGGTATCAGGAAGGTCACCAGGATGCCTCGAGGGGATCTATGTGTGGCCTCTGCAGCCAGGAAGGGGACACCTGCTTCCTGGGCATTTCGCAGGATCGCGCCCAGTTCCCGCCTGTCGAAATGATGAAGGCCCGTAAACATGGTCCGGACGCCGGACAGCGACGAGGGAACCGCTAGAGCGGAGACGGACTCAAGGCGATAAGTCACCCCCGTTGCCCCCTCCAGCTGCTCGGCAGCCCGAACATTGGGCTTCAGATCGGTGAGCATCACCTGCGCTTCCATGCCCTCGTCGCGGAGCGCGTCCAAGAGGCTTGGCCACGGTCCACCGCCCCCGGAAGCGAGATCGACAACACTCGATGCCTTGCTCTCTCGAAGGAGGGCGGCGAGCTGTCCCGCCACCACGGCATAGGGCCGGCTCATCTCTATCACAGCTTGCAGATATCCGGTCATCGCATCCCGCACCCAAGCCGGACAGCCTCGCCAGTCCTCGATCTCAGGCAGATCAACCCGTCTCATGCTGCACCTATTCCAAGTCACACCCCTCGATCACGATCGACGAGCGGTTTCGCCTAACGTTCAGAGGTTTCCGGCGCGGCGCCTAGGCGCCGTGTTTGAGTGGAGCGAACGTAGTGAGCGGAACCGGAAACCGCACTGTTATCGGACGTGCCTCCGGCTCTCAGCGACTAAGGCGCTTGATCTATCAAACCGCTAGAAAGCGACGGTCCAGGAGAGCCAGGAGCGCTCCGACATCGAACACCGTGGCGTTCGTCATGACGACCGTTCCGATCCCACGCTCCGGATACATGCGCATGATGCAGTGAAATCCCCCCCCGCCACCTTCCTTGTAGAGACAGCGAATGTCGTCGAGAGACCCGATCTGCCAACCGTGCGTCATAGGAATCTCAGCGTCGTTGCTTGTCTGTGCGGCACGGCGCATGAGGGCCCGCGTAGTATCGCCGAAGAGTCTGGAGCGGGGGCGGAGTTGGTCTTGAAGGAATTTTCCAAAACCACGCGAGTTGCCCACGAGACCACCGAAAGCCGGGCCGTTGACGTAGTGGGCGACGATCTCAAGCCAGCGGCCCTCGTAGTGGCCAATGAACTTTCGATCGAGGACAAGTCGCTTCACCAGGTTCAGGAAAGAGTACTTCTCGAGGTACCCAGTCGCGTGGTTGCTGGCATCCGGTATCGTATAGCTCAGCTCAGATTTCGAAATGCCCAGCGGCGAGAGAACCTGCTCGCAAACGTACGTCGCGAAGAGTTGCCCACTCACAGCCTCGACCGTTGGGCCAAGTAGCCAGTAGCCGAGGTTTGAATATCGGTATTTCTCCCCTGGAGCTGCGAACTTGTGCGCACTTCGCTCCAACTGTTTGGCCAGCGCAGCAGCCTCGTCGAACGTCGCGTGTTCTTGGACGAGATGCACCCACCGCAATGGGATCGGATGCGGGACGCCTCCTGTGTGCGTCAGCAATTGGCCAATGGTGGCGGATCGCGAAGGAGTCGAGGCGACATACCTAGTTATCGGGTCGTTGAGAGTGAGAGCGCCTTCGTCCACGAGTCGGAGCACGGCGGCAGCGGTGATCGTCTTGCTCATTGAGTAGGCCATGAGAGTCGTCGACCTATTCATGGGCCGCTGACCCGCAACGTCCGCACAGCCGCCGGCGTACTCAAAGATTACGTTCGCCGAGTCGACGACGAGGTATTGCACGCCGGGTACCTTTCCTTCCTCGACCAGTGCGTCGAGGTAGGCGCGTACACTCTCCTCTTCACGAATGTCCCGAAGGCGCCCCATACCATTCCAGAGGATGGACGACACGATGCCCGCCGGTCAGGACCGAGGGACTGAAGGCGCCGGAACCTCTATCGGAAGACTAGCTTCTTCACAAGGCCGCCTGGAGCAAATCCTCCCCGGTTCCGCCCAGTTCGCGTGCCGAAGCGGCTCTCTGCGATCTCCGTCTTCAACAACTCAATAACGCTTAGGCAATCTGAACTGTGTTCGTGACATCAAGGAACGCTTTCAGACCCAGCCTGCAAGATCCCGAAGGTTGAGAGGCATGTCCCATAACCGTTCAGAGGTTTCCGGCGCGGCGCCTCACAGCCGTCTGACGCGCCTTGCACTGCTTCACTTTGCCCGCCTCCGTACCGGCCACGCAAGCTAGCAGCGCCGTGCTTCAGTGGAGTGCGCGAAGCGCACGGAACCGGAAACCGCATTGTTAAGTGATGGCGCTACCCGACCGCGCACAGCGCCTCCGTCACGAGCCCAAGAACGCCTGGAGCCGAACCGTTACGCTGTCAGAGGTATACGGGTTCTCGGACGACGGGCCTAAATAGCTCCATGAGAGGCGGCGATCGGGACTTAGCAAGACGAAGGTCGGAAGCCCATTCACCCAATATTCGCCAGCTAGGTCCCCTTTGACGTCAAGCACGATGGGGTAGGCTGCACCGTGCGTCTCAAGCCAGGGCCCGACGTTCTCAGGCTCGTCCTTGTACAGGACCCCCATCACAGTGAGGTCCTCGCCGTAGCTCTCCTTCAGGCCCGCCAGGTACTTGTGCTGCCTCTGGCATGGAACACACCAAGACGCCCAGAAGTCCAGGATGACCGGCTTGCCCTCAAGGTCAGACAGCTGCATGACGTCGCCTGGTTGCCAATCAGAGCCAGTCCCATCGACGACCGCGAACTCCGCATTCCGGACACGGTCACCGAGCCCAGGTGGCAAGTCGGGTGAACACGCCACGATCCAGAGCGCGATGACAAGGAGCCCGCCCAGCTTGTCTTGCATAACGTCCTCCCGATCGATCGACCGCTACGGCCGTTGGAGCAATGTATGGCGTGCGCACCCTCACTGCCTACGCGCTGTCACTTAACGTTCAGAGAGTGCCGGCGTGGCGCTACACAAATGGCCCACTGGCCTTGCACCGCCCG